>NZ_JAFEVQ010000019.1:0-77329 GCF_020882855.1 Curtobacterium sp. GD1
GCGGCTGACGCTGCACCCGGCCCCGGCCCCGGCCCCGGGTGCAGCGTCAGCCGCCGTCATGCTGCTCAGCGGCCGTCGCCGTCGGGGTCGATGCCCGAGTCGAGCCCCGGCAGGATGCCGTCCTCGACCGCACGGCGGAGGAGGTCGACCTTCGTCGGTGCCGGTCGACCGACCTCGACGTACTTCACACGGATGCGGTCGAGGTACTCGCGGGCGGTGGAGTACCCGATGCCGAGCTGCTGCGCGGCGAGCTTGAGCGGCAGGCCCGAGGCGTAGAGGTGCAGGATCTCGCGTTCGCGGCGGCCGAGCTGCGCCTTCGCGAAGTCCCGGTCGGCGTCGATCGCGCTGGCCCACTCGAGGTTGTTGAGCACGTCCCCGCGGGCGACGGTGGCGACGGCGGCCATCACGGTCTTCGTCGCCGAGGACTTCGGGATGACGCCGGCCGCCCCTGCGGCCAGTGCCTCGCGGACGTTCGCGACGCGGTCGGCGATCGAGTGCACGAGCACGGCGGAACCGGTGCCCTGCACACCCTTCACGTTCGCGGTCACGGTCGAGCCGTCGCCGAGGGACAGGTCGAGGACGACGACGTCGACCTCACGCCCACCGAGGTTCTCGATGTACTCGGGCACGCTCGCGGCGGTCAGCACCACCTCGAACCCCTCGTTCTGGCAGGCTGCCTGGATCCCGAGCCGCACGGACTCGTGGTCGTCGACGATCGCGACACGGACGGGCTTGGTCGCCAGTCCGGTCGTTCCGGTTGTGGTCGTGTCTGTTGCCACGGTGGCCTCTCTGGTCGATGCGCTCCCCGGCCCCTGAAACCGGTTCGCCATCAACGACCAAGGATACCCAGGTCGGACTCAGGCAGCGGCGCGACGCGGTCGTGACACGGCCGGTCGTCGTGCGCTCGGACACGCGTCGCGCAAATCGGCCAGGTCGGCGCGGCGCCCGCGCGACCGCCGTCGAGCGCGCGCCCGCCGCCCTGGAGGCGACCCGCGATCGACGTCAGGCGACGGGCACCAGGCGCGCCACGGCCTCGAGGTGGTGGGTGTGCGGGAAGAGGTCGAAGGCGCGCAGTGCCTCCAGGCGGTACCCGAGGTCCGCGAACGTCGCGACGTCGCGCGCCAACGCGACCGGGTCGCAGGCGACGTAGACGACCTGCGCCGGCTGGAGGGCCGCGATCTGCACGACGACCTCGCGGCCGGCACCCGAACGCGGCGGGTCGAGCACGATCGTCCCGGCGCGGTGGCGCTGCCGCTCGCCGGCGGACAGGGTCGAGACGGTGCGCTGCAGCCAGCGGTCGACGCGGCCGGTCTCGGCGCGGGCGCCGATCCACTCGGACAGGTTCTCCTGCGCGTGCTCGGTCGCACGCTCCGAGCTCTCGACGCTGGTGAGCTTGGCGCGCGGCCCGACGAGGTCGCCGAGCGCGGCGCCGAGCAGGCCGACACCGCCGTAGAGGTCGAGGTGCTGCCCCTCGGGGTCGAGCCGGTCGCGGTCGACGAGGTCCTGCACGGCCGCGGTCAGCACGGCCGGAGCCGCACGGTGGACCTGCCAGAAGCCGTTGTCGTCGACCGAGAACGAACGCTCCCCCACGACCTCGGTCACGACGGTCGGCTTCTGCTCGTCGATCACGAGTCGCGCGCCCTCGGAGCCGCTCGGCGCGAGGACGTCGACCACGGACGCGCCGGGCATCGCGCCGCGGCCGAGCGGTGCGCTCTCCTGCACGACCCGGCTCGCGAGCGGGAGGGACGCGACGGGCACGACGGTGTGCGACCGGGCCGCGAAGGGGCCGGCGGTGCCGTCCTCGTCGACGTGCAGGCGGACGCGGGTGCGCCAGCCGGTGCCGTTCGACTCGTCGTCGCCGGGGGCTGCCTCGACCACGACGTCGTGGCCGAGCACGGCAGCGAGGTCCGCGCGGGCGAAGCGCGCGAAGGAGTCGACGAGGACGTCGTGCTTCAGCGTGCGCTGGTGGCCGAGGGCGATGTGCCCGAACTCGGCACCGCCGGCGCGGACGGCCGGGTCGCGGTCGAGGGCGGCCTCGGGCCAGACGTGGTCGACGCGGTGTTCGCTCGGCGTCCCGACCGACACGGTGTCGGCACGCCAGAACGACTTCTTCCGGTCCTCGGTCACGCGGGCGGTCACCCGTTCGCCGGGGATCGCGTCCGACACGAACACCACCCGCCCCTCGTGCCGTGCCACCGAGATGCCGCCGTGGGCGATCCCGGTGACGTCGAGGTCGAGCAGCGTTCCGACGGATTCACCCATGGTTCGATGTTCCCATGCGTCTGTACCTCGCGAGTACCTCCCCCGCCCGCCGCGCACTCCTCGCCCAGACCGGGATCGAGCCGGTGCTCGTCGCGCCGGGGGTCGACGAGGACGCCGCGGTCGCCGCGGCCGCCACGTCGCTCGGCCGGGACCTGACCGGACCGGAGCTGGTGGCGATGCTCGCGGTCGCCAAGGCCTCGGCCGTCGCGGACGCCCCGGTCGACGGCTCCGCGGTCGACGGCTTCGTGTTCGGCGGGGACTCCGCGTTCGAGGTCGACGGCGTGCTGTACGGCAAGCCCCACGACCCGGAGGTCGCGCGGGACCGGTGGCGGCAGATGCTCGCCGCCGGCGGCGGCACGCTCTGGAGCGGGCACTGCGTCGTGGACCGGCGCCAGGCCGCGGACGCACCCGACGCCCTGGACGCACCCGACGTCCTGGACGCACCCGATCCGGGGCCTGGAGGCGCGGGTCGGGCCGGCACCGTGCCTCCCGTCCGTACCGTGGACGCGTCGGGCGGCGGGCCGCTCGGCGCTGCTGCCTTCGTCGCGGGCGTCGCGCCCGGCGGGTCGGCGATGGTCGCCGACGGCGACCAGGTGGTGGCGGTCGACAGCGCCGTGCTCACCTTCGCCGACGACATGTCGCCCGCGGAGATCGACGCGTACGTCGCCACCGGCGAACCGCTCGAGGTCGCCGGGGCGTTCACCATCGACGGTCGGGCCGCCGCGTACATCACCCGGATCGACGGCGCACCGTCCGCCGTGGTCGGGCTCTCGCTCCCGGTGCTGCGCGCGATGCTGCTGCGGGGGTTCGGCATCGCGTGGCACGACCTCTGGGCACTGTAGACATCCACACTTCTTCGCGCCTGTTCTTTGTGGGTGCCAGTCAATTCGCGCCCCTGCCGCACGAATACGCTGACTTACCATGCCCCGTATCAGCAAGGTCCTCATCGCGAACCGCGGCGAGATCGCCGTCCGCATCATCCGCGCGGCCCGCGACGCAGGCAAGGCATCGGTCGCGGTCTACGCCGACCAGGACCGTGACGCCCTCCACGCACGCCTCGCCGACGAGGCATACGCGCTGAACGGCACCACGAGCGCCGACACCTACCTCGTCATCGACAAGATCATCTCGGTCGCCCGACGCTCCGGCGCCGACGCCGTGCACCCGGGTTACGGGTTCCTCGCCGAGAACGCCGACTTCGCCCGCGCCGTCATCGACGCCGGGCTGACCTGGATCGGCCCCTCGCCGGAGTCGATCGAGCGCCTCGGCGACAAGGTCTCCGCGCGGCACGTCGCCGAGAAGGTCGGCGCGCCGCTCGCGCCCGGCACGATCGAGCCCGTGCAGGACGTCTCCGAGGTCTTCGACTTCGTCGACCAGGTCGGGCTGCCCGTCGCGATCAAGGCGGCGTTCGGCGGTGGCGGCCGTGGTCTCAAGGTCGTCCGCTCGCGCGACCAGGTGGAAGAGCTCTTCGAGTCGGCGACGCGCGAGGCCATCGCGGCGTTCGGCCGCGGCGAGTGCTTCGTCGAGAAGTACCTCGACAAGCCGCGCCACGTCGAGACGCAGTGCCTCGCCGACGAGCACGGCAACGTGGTCATCGTCTCGACGCGCGACTGCTCGCTGCAGCGTCGGCACCAGAAGCTCGTCGAGGAAGCGCCCGCGCCGTACCTGACGGCGTCGCAGGAGGAACGGCTGTACGAGTCGTCGAAGGCGATCCTGCGCGAGGTCGGCTACGTCGGTGCCGGCACGTGCGAGTTCCTCATCGGCGCCGACGGCACCGTCTCGTTCCTCGAGGTGAACACCCGCCTGCAGGTCGAACACTGCGTCTCCGAAGAGGTCACCGGCATCGACCTCGTCCGCGAGCAGTTCCGCATCGCCGAGGGCGGCGTGCTCGACTACTCCGACCCGGTCGCGCGGGGGCACTCGTTCGAGTTCCGCATCAACGGCGAGGACCCGGGTCGCAACTTCTTCCCGGCGCCGGGCCCCGTGCACGCGTTCCACGCGCCGTCCGGCCCCGGTGTCCGCGTCGACTCCGGCGTCGTCTCGGGCGACGTCGTCTCCGGCTCGTTCGACTCCATGCTCGCGAAGCTCATCGTCACCGGAGCCACGCGCGCCGAGGCGCTCGAGCGGTCGCGTCGTGCCCTCGCCGAGTTCGAGGTCACCGGCCTGCCGACCGTGCTGCCGTTCCACCGTGCGGTCGTGTCGGACCCGGCGTTCGCGACGCCCGACGAGACCCCGTTCAGCATCTACACGCAGTGGATCGAGACCGACTTCGTCAACGAGATCCCGGCGTGGAGCGGCTCCCCCGAGGAGCTCCCCGCACCGGCAGCCCGCGAGAGCGTGGTCGTCGAGGTGCAGGGCAAGCGCATCGAGGTCACCATGCCGTCGATCGTCGCCGGTGGCGCCGCCGGTGCTGCCGGTCGTCGTCCGGCCGGGCCGTCCGCTCCGCCGAAGCGCCGGTCGTCCGGGGTCCGTGGCGGCCTGGCGTCGTCCGGCTCCGTGACGTCCCCGATGCAGGCCACCGTGGTGAAGCTCGCGGTCGCCGAGGGTGACACCGTGGTGAAGGGCGACCTGCTCGTCGTGCTCGAGGCCATGAAGATGGAGCAGCCCGTCGCTGCCCCGCGTGACGGTGTCGTCACGGGGCTGAACGCCCCCGTCGGCCAGACGATCTCGTCCGGCCACGTGCTGCTCGAGCTCGCGTAGGCGGCTGCGCCGCGCGCGCGGTGCGCGCGCCGCTGCGCTTCGCACAACCAAAGTCCCTTCGAACCGCGCATCGGCGCAGTTCGAAGGGACTTTGGTTGTGCGCAGACACCCCGAGCCTCCATCGCCGTCACCGCAGCAGCGTGAACGAGCGCGGCGTCGTCGGGACTCCCACCCCCTGGAGCAGCGCTCGGAGCGCCTCAGCATCGTGCGCCTCCGGCCAGCCGAACCGCCCGACGGCTCGCACGTCCCGATGCCGACGGAGTCGATCCTCCCGTCGCTTCTCCGACACGACCACGTCGGCCGCGGTCGTACCGGCTGCTCGGAGAGCAGGGTCCACGTACTTCGCCTTGCCGTCGAACTCCAGGATCACGCCCTGGTCGGGGAACCAGAAGTCCACGCGCCCGATGAAGCCGTCTGCATCGCGGAACTCCTGTTGCAGCACGGCGCGAGGAGCGCCCACCTCGTCGAGCGCCACGCGCCCGACGGACTCCCCCGGTGAGCCACTCGCCGCATCGGCCAGCTCGATCGCCGTGATCGCACGATGCCGCCCGTGCACGGCGTTCCGGGCGTCGACCTCTGCCCGGATGTCCGCTCGGGCTGCGCCCCGCCGCAGGGCAGAGTCCAGTGCCGGCACGGAGATGCGGAGATCGTAGGAGATCGCGAGGTCGGCCGCCGTGCTCACGAGGTCGGTGAGCAGACGGTTCTTCGCCACCATCGTCTGGGTCCGGAACGTCCGGCCGGCACCAGGTCGCTTCCGGACGTGTGCGAGACCCTGCGACGTCGTCCGTCGGGGATCGAGCACGTCGACGGTCTCGGGGAACTCTCCGACCCACGGGAGGCCGTGCAACGCGGCCGCCGACGCGTGCGACACGACGAGTCGCGGAGCGAGCCGATCGTGCACCGCTTTGATCCGCGCGATGTGCCGTTCACCAGGCGTCGCGCGCCGCCACTCCCCGGCGTCGACGAACCGGCCGGGGACGAGCCGTACGAGGTCCCCTGCGTCGGCAGCGCGCTGGAGCGCTCGTCCCCTGCGGCCGGAGGGGTGGGCGGCGCCGCCGTGGATGATCGTGAGTCGTGCCATCGAACGAGGATCCCGCTCGACCGCTGCGAACGGTCGTCTGCGCCCCGCTTCTGTGGACCGCACGGCGATCCCGGGGTCCTGTGGAGGACGGCGTCGTTCGCCTCTGCACAACGAAAGTCGCTCCGAACCGCGGGGAACCCCGGTTCGAAGCGACTTTCGTTGTGCGGCGGGCCAGCGCCGCCGCCAGCGCCGCCGGCGCCGGCGCGCCTACGACACCAGGGGGCGGATGTCGGCGGCGAGGGCGTCGACGAGCGACTGCGCCTCGGCGGGGCTCTCCGCGACGGTGTCGATGTAGACCTTCACCTTCGGCTCGGTCCCGCTCGGGCGGACGATCACGCGGGCGTCACCCGTCAGGTCGTAGCGGAGGATGTCCGACGGCGGGAAGCCCTCGACACCCCCGGCGTAGTCCGTCACCGACAGCACCGACAGCCCGCCGAGCGTCGTCGGCGGCGTCGACCGCAGGGACGCCATGATCGAACCGATGCGGGACAGGTCGTCCACCCGGGTCGCCACCTGCCCGGACGCGAACGCCCCGAACTCGGCCGCGAAGGCGTCGAGCTGCCCGGCGATCGACGACCCCGAGGAGGCCAGGTCCGCGGCGAGGGACAGCAGGGACAGCGCCGCCGAGATGCCGTCCTTGTCACGGACGACCTCCGGGTCGACCAGGTAGCCGAGCGCTTCCTCGTACCCGAACAGCAGCCCGGGGACGCGGGAGACCCACTTGAAGCCGGTGAGGGTGTCGCGGTACTCCAGCCCGTGCCGCGACGCGACCCGTGCGAGCGCCGGCGAGGACACGATCGACGCCGCGAGCGTTCCCTGCACACCGTCGTCGGACGCCCGGGCGGCAGCGCGCCACCCGAGGAGCCAGCCGACCTCGTTGCCCGAGAGCCTGCGGAAGGAACCGTCGCCGTCCGGGATCGCCAGCGCCAAACGATCGGCGTCCGGGTCGTTCGCGATGACGAGGTCCGCACCGACAGCGACCCCGCGGGCGATCGACAGGTCCATCGCCCCCGGTTCCTCGGGGTTCGGGAACGACACCGTCGGGAACGCCCCGTCCGGCTCGATCTGCTCGGGCACGGTCACCGGCACGGCGAACCCGGCCGCCTCGAACACCGCGCGGGCGGTCTCCCACCCGACGCCGTGCATGGCCGTGTAGACGACCTTCGGCTGCGCGTCCGGAGCGAGCCCGGGCGCTGCCACCGTCGCCGCAGTGGCGGACACGTAGGCGTCGAGCAGCGCGGACGTAGCGACGGTGTAGTCGGTGGCACGGGGCAGGTCGGCGATCGAGCCCGCGGCGACGGCGTCGATCGCGGCGGCGATGTCGGCGTCGACGGGCGGGACGATCTGCGACCCCTCGTCGTCCTCGCCGAGGTAGACCTTGTAGCCGTTGTCCCGCGGCGGGTTGTGGCTCGCGGTCACCATCACCCCGGCACCGACGTCGAGGTGCCGCACGGCGAAGGCCAGCACGGGCGTGGGGAGCGCCGACGGCAGCAGGGTGACCTCGAGCCCGAGGCCGCGCATGACCTCGGCGGAGTCGCGGGCGAAGACGTCCGAGTTCACCCGGCCGTCGTACCCGATGACGACGCTGCGTCGACGACCGGTGTCGATGAGGAAGCGCGCGAGTCCCGCGGCGGCCTGGGTCACGACGACCCGGTTCATCCGGAGCGGTCCGTACCCGAGCTCGGCGCGGAGGCCTGCGGTGCCGAACGCCAGGCGCCCGGTGAACCGCGCGGCGAGGTCCTGCACGGCGGGACCGTCGCCGGTCGCCGCCGCGTCGATCGCCGCATCGAGCGAGGAACGGGTCTCGGGGTCCGGGTCCTGCGCGCTCCAGGAACGAGCAGCAGCGAGCACCCCGTCGACGTCGAGCTTCACGACGCGGAGCCCAGCGCGGTCACCACGCGGGCGAGCAGGTCGGCGATCACCGGCTCGGCCTCGCGCCCGGCCTCGAGCACCTCGGCGTGCGACAGCGGCGTCTTCTGGATGCCGGCGGCGAGGTTCGTGATGAGCGAGAAGCCGAGGACCTCCATGCCGGCCTGCCGCGCCGCGATGGCCTCGAGCGCGGTGGACATGCCGACGATGTGCCCGCCGATGGTCTTCGCCATCTGGACCTCGGCCGGCGTCTCGTAGTGCGGACCGCGGAACTGGGTGTAGACGCCCTCGTCGAGCGAGGGGTCCACGCCGCGAGCGACCGACCGGAGCCGCGCCGAGTACAGGTCGGTGAGGTCGACGAACGTCGCGCCCTCGAGCGGGCTGTCCGCGGTGAGGTTGATGTGGTCGCTGATGAGGACGGGCGTGCCGGGCGTCCAGTGCTCCTTGATGCCCCCGGCCCCGTTCGTCAGGACCATGATCGAGGCGCCGGTCGCCGCCGCGGTCCGGACGCTGTGCACGACCCGACGGACCCCGTGGCCCTCGTAGTAGTGCGTGCGCGCCCCGATGACCAGCGCGTGCCGGCCGTCAGTGAGACGGATCGAGCGGACCGTACCGGAGTGTCCGGGGACGGCCGAGGCGCTGAAGCCGGGGACCTCGGACGCGGGGATCTCGGACACGGTCTCGCCGATGAGGTCCGCGGCCTTCCCCCACCCGGACCCGAGGGTCAGGGCGATGTCGTGGCGCTCGATGCCGGACTTCGAGGCGATGACCTCGGCGGCGTCACGCGCGACCTCGAACGGGTCGGCGGCGGGGTCGTTCAGCGGGTTCTCCGTGCTCATGCCCCAACTCTAGAGGCCACGGAACCGGCGTCAGTGTTCGCCGAGCGCCCGGTCCACCGCGGCCGTGATCTCGGCCTGGTCGAAGTGGTTCCGGATCACGATGACCTCGGCGTAGGTGGACCCGATCGCCTCGACGAACTCCTGGCTGGTGAGGATCACGTTCGCGTCGTCGGACACCTTCTGCACGGACGCGACGTCGGCCGCCACGACGGACGCGGTCAGCCCGAGCGCCGCGAGGGCCTTCTCGGCGTTCACCTTGAGGATCGCGCTGGAACCGATGCCCGCGCCGCAGATGGTGACGATCTTCATGCCGTGACCCCCATGATCGCGCGGACCTCGTCCGCGGTGGCGGCATCGGCGATCCGACCGGTCACCGAGGCGTCGTTGAACAGGTTCGCGATCTCCCCGATCGACTCGAGGTGGGTGCCGACCCCGGCGACCGCGAGCCCGAGCACCACACGCACGGGGTCGTTGTGCGGGTGCCCGAACGAGACCGGCGCGTCGAGCGTCACGACGGACAGCCCGTCACGCAGCACGGCGGGCCCCGGCCGGGCGTGCGCGAACGCCAGCCCGGGCGAGATGACGATGTACGGCCCGTGTTCCTCGACCAGGCCGATCATGGCGTCGGTGTACGGCTCGGTGGCCGCTCCCGACGACACGAGGGCACCGCCAGCCAGCCGGAGCGCGTCGCGCCACGAGGACGCGGTCGCCCCGAGCACGACGGCGGAGTCCGGCAGCGGCGGCAGTGGCATGCGTCAGGCCTCCTGGTGGCCGGCCGTGATGGTGGCGATGATCTCTTCGCGGTCCTCGAGCGGCAGGAACGAGCCGAGCGCCGCGTTGATCTGGAACGCCGCGAGGTCGTCGAGGTCGTAGCCGAACGTGCCCGCGAGCAGCGCGAGCTCCTTCGAGAGCGAGGTGTCGCTCATCAGGCGGTTGTCGGTGTTCACCGTGACCCGGAAGCCGAGCTGGTAGAGCACGTCGAAGGGGTGGTCGGCGAGGTCGTCGCCCCACGCCGCGACGGCCCCGGTCTGCAGGTTCGACGACGGCGAGACCTCGAGCGGGATCTCACGGTCGCGCACCCACGAGGCGACCTCGCCGAGGGAGGCGAGCGTCGAGCCGTCACCGGCGTCGGACAGGACGACGTCCTCGAAGATGCGCACGCCGTGGCCGAGGCGCAGCGCTCGCCCGTCGACGAGCGCGGAGCGGATCGAGGCGAGCCCGTCGGCCTCGCCCGCGTGCACCGTCACGGGGAAGAGCTCGGACGCGAGGTAGTCGAACGCCGCACGGTGGTTCGAGGGCGGGAACCCGGCCTCGGCACCGGCGATGTCGAACCCGACGACGCCGTTGTCACGGTGCCGGACGGCGAGCTCGGCGATCTCGAGTGCACGGTCCGCGTGGCGCATCGCGGTGACGAGCTGCCCGACGCGGATGCTCCCGCCGGCGGCGTCGACCGCTTCCTCGATGCCGGCCTGCACGGCCTCGACCGCCTGGTCGAGCGTGAGCCCGCCCTGCAGGTGCTGCTCGGGCGCCCAGCGGACCTCGCCGTAGACGACACCGTCGGCGACCAGGTCCTCGACGAACTCCTTCGCGATGCGGTGCAGCTGCGGCGCCGTCTGCATCACCGAGATCGTGACGTCGAAGGTCTTCAGGTACTCGACGAGCGAGCCGGAGTTCGACTGGTCGGCGAACCACTGCCCGAGCTCGGCCGGGTCGGTGGTCGGCAGGGTGACGCCCGCGGCACCGGCGAGCTCGACGATCGTCGCCGGGCGCAGGCCACCGTCGAGGTGGTCGTGCAGCGAGACCTTCGGCAGGTCGTTGATGACCGCTCCGGCGTCGGGCAGGCGGTAGGTCGTGGCGTCGGAGCTCATGCACCCAGGCTATCGGTGGTCACCGACCCCGCGCAGGCACCTGTGCACAACAGACGACGGGACCCACTGGAGGCTCTCCACAGCCGGGCAGGCAGCCGCAGCCCGGCCGGTGGCCGGTCCCACGGCCGGGGTTCAGCCAGCGATGCGCTCGCGCACGATCGGCCCACGCAGAGGCGCCTCGGTGCCGATCGACCACGCACCCTCGAGCGACTCGAGCGCCCGCGGGATCCTCGACGCGTCGTCGGTGTGCAGCGTCCAGAGCGGCTGCCCCGCGGCGACGGTGTCACCGGGCTTGACGTGCAGCTCGATGCCCGCCCCGGCCTGCACCGGGTCCTGCGCGCGCGCACGGCCGGCACCCAGGCGCCAGGCCGAGACGCCGAACGGCAGGGCGTCCTGCTGCGCGAGCACGCCCGACGACGGCGCGGTGACGACGTGCTGCTCGCGGGCGACCGGCAACGCGGCTGCGGGGTCCCCGCCCTGCGCCTGGATCATCCGCCGCCAGGTGTCCATCGCTCGGCCGTCGGCCAGTGCGGCGGCAGGGTCGGCGTCCGGCAGCCCGGCCAGCGTGAGCATCTCGGTCGCCAGCGCCACGGTCAGCGCGACGACGTCGGCTGGACCCCCGCCCGCCAACACCTCGACCGACTCCCGCACCTCGAGCGCGTTGCCGATCGTCAGCCCGAGCGGGACCTCCATGTCGGTCAGCAGCGCCGAGGTCTTCACCCCGGCGTCGTTCCCGAGGTCGACCATGGTCTGCGCGAGCTCGCGCGACGCCTCGTACGAGGGCATGAACGCCCCCGACCCGAACTTCACGTCGAGCACGAGCGCACCCGTGCCCTCGGCGATCTTCTTCGACATGATGCTCGACGCGATGAGCGGGATGCTCTCGACGGTGCCGGTGATGTCCCGCAGGGCGTAGAGCTTCTTGTCGGCCGGCGCCAGGCCGGTACCGGCGGCGCAGATGACCGCGCCCACGTCGGTCAGCACCTCGAGGAGACGGTCGTTCGACAGCGCCGCCTGCCACCCGGGGATCGACTCGAGCTTGTCGAGCGTCCCGCCGGTGTGCCCGAGCCCGCGGCCCGACAGCTGGGGCACCGCGACCCCGAACGACGCCACGAGGGGCGCCAAGGGCAGCGTGATCTTGTCGCCGACGCCACCGGTCGAGTGCTTGTCGACCGTCGTCTTGCCGAGCGACGAGAACGACATCCGCTCCCCCGACGCGATCATCGCGAGCGTGAGGTCCTTGATCTCGCGCCGCTCCATCCCGTTCAGGAAGATCGCCATCGCCATCGCCGCCATCTGCGGGTCCTCGACGTAGCCGCGCGTGTAGGCGTCGACGAGCCAGTCGACCTCGGCGGTGCTCAGGGCGGCCCCGGAGCGCTTGGTGCGGATGAGGTCGACGGTGTCGAACGGCTCGACGGCCATGTGGATCAGTGCTCCTGCTGGTAGGTGGCGAGGGTCCGCGGCCCGAAGGCGTCCGGCAGGACCTCGTCGATGGTGCGGATGCCGGAGACGGTCTCGAGCAGCATGCCCTCGGTGGAGTGCTCGAAGAGCAGCTGGCGGCACCGGCCGCACGGCATCAGGGTCGCGCCGTCGCCGTCGACGCACGTGAACGCCACGAGCTTGCCGCCGCCGGTCATGTGCAGCTGCGAGACGAGCGAGCACTCCGCGCAGAGCGTCACCCCGTAGGACGCGTTCTCGACGTTGCAGCCGGACACGATCCGGCCGTCGTCGGTGAGCGCCGCGGCGCCCACCGGGAACGACGAGTACGGCGCGTAGGCGTGCCCCATCGCGGCCGTCGCGGCGGTCCGCAGGGCGGTCCAGTCCACGTCGGACGGGAGGCGCGGCTCGGCCCCCGTCCCGTCGGCGGCGGTCCGGCCGCCGCGCCCGTCAAGGGCCGTGGCCGGGTCCGCCCAGGCGGTCGCGTCGGTGGACGCGATCTGGTCGTCGCCCGCAGCGTGCGTGTCGGTCATGTGCCGTGCCTCCTGGCCGTCAGCTCTTGATGTACGGCTTGCCGGCCGCCGCGGGACCGCGCACCTGCCCGACCAGGCCGGCGACCGCGAGGATCGTCACCACGTACGGGAGCATGAGCAGGAACTCGCTCGGGACGGGCGAACCCTGGACGACGCTGAGCGCGTTCTGCAGGTTGGACGCGAACCCGAACAGCAGGGCCGCGAGCATCGCGCGGATCGGGTCCCAGCGACCGAAGATCACGGCGGCGAGCGCGATGTAGCCCGCGCCGGCGGTCATGTCCTTCGTGAAGCCGCCGACTGCGTCGAGCGTGAAGTACGCACCGCCGAGACCGGCGATGGCGCCTGCGAGCGAGACGTTCCAGAACCTGGTGCGGTTCACGTTGATGCCGACCGTGTCCGCGGCCTGCGGATGCTCGCCGACGGAACGGAGGCGCAGGCCCCACCGGGTCTTGAAGAGCCCGAACGTGACCACCGCCACCGCCACGTACGCCAGGTACACCACGACGGTCTGTTCGAAGAAGATCGGGCCGATGATCGGGATCTGGTGCAGCAGCGGGATCTCGAGCTTCGGGAAGCGCAGGCCCACGTTGAGCGTCGACGCGTTCGGCGAGAGCACCTGCGAGTACAGGAAGCCGGTCAGCCCGGAGACGAAGGCGTTGATGACGACACCGACGATCACCTGGTCGACGAGGTACTTGATGCTGAACGCCGCGAGGATGAACGACACCAGGACACCGGCGACGACGGCACCGACGAGGCCGGCCCACGGTGTACCCGTGACCGACGCGACGAGCGCCGAGGTGAACGCACCGGCGAGGAACTGGCCCTCGATGGCGATGTTCACGACGCCGACACGCTCCGAGATCACGCCGCCGAGGGCGCCGAACACGAGCGGGACGCTCAGACCGAGCGCGCCCACGAGCATGCCCGGAATCGTGATCGAGTCACCCGCGACGGCCCAGGCGAGGAAGCCCACGACGAACACGATCGCGAACAGCGCGGTCACCCAGAGGCGGACCCGACGGAACGCGCGCGTCTCGACGACCGCGTAGACGGTGGCGAGTGCGAGGAGCACGATGACGACGACGCCCGTAGCCGTGGACGGCAGTGGAAGGTTCGGCAGAGCGAAGAAGTCACCCTTGGAGGACAGGCGGAACGTGGCCGTGCCCGGTCGGTGTGCGACGCCGAAGAGCAGCAGCGCGATCACGGTGAAGACGCCGTACCCGATCGCGGCCTTCCAGCTGCGGGTCGTCTCGAGGCCGCGGCCTTGCGCGGGGAGCGCGGGGACCGCGGTGGGGGTCATGGTGCTCACGCGGCGACCGCCTTCTTGCTCTGCTTGTTGCGGGTTCGGCGACGAGCACCCGGCTGCGGGATCCGGAAGATCGCGCGGACGAGCGGCGGTGCCGCGATGAAGAGGACGATGAGGGCCTGGATGACGCCCACGATGTCGATCGGGATGCCGTTCGCGGCCTGCATGGCGTAGCCGCCGTTCTTCAGGACGCCGAACAGGATCGCGGCCCAGAACACGCCCCACGGCTTCGACCGGCCGAGCAGCGCCACGGTGATGGCGTCGAACCCGATGCCGGCGTCGATGCCGGAGGTGAACCCGGTCGTGACCGCGCCCTGTACCTGGTACGCGCCGGCGATGCCGACGAGGGCACCGGAGATGACGAGGACCCAGATGGTCAGGGACGGCACGCTCATGCCGGCCACGCGGGCGGCACGCGGGTTCTCACCGATGGTGCGGAAGCGGAAGCCGAGCGAGGACTTGTTCACGAGCCACCACACGACGACGACCGCGATGATCGCCACGACGAAGCCGAGGTCCACGCCGTAGCGCACCCCGAACAGCGGCGGGAGCACCGCGCTGTCCTTCGTCGCGGGCGAGATCGGGTTCGGGCTGCCCGGCGCCTGCAGCAGGCCCGGCGTGCGGAGCAGGTAGCTCACGAGGTACAGCGCGACGTAGTTGAGCATGATCGTGAGGACGACCTCGTTGGCACCCGTCCGTGCCTTGAGGACGCCGACGATCCCGGCCCACACCGCACCGCCGACGATGCCGGCGATGATCGTGAGCGGGATGTGGATCGCCGCGGGGCCGTCGAACGAGAAGCCGACCCAGCCGGCCGCCGCGGCGCCCATCAGGATCTGGCCCTGGCCGCCGATGTTGAACAGGCCGGCGCGGAACGACAGCGCGATGCCGAGACCGGCCGCGATGAGCGGCACGGCGTAGTCGATCGAGCGGGTCAGCGGGACGATGGCCTGCTGGAAGCTCGACGCGCCGAAGTTGACGACGGACCCCTCGAACAACGACGCGTACGCGCCGCCGACCGCGGTGCCGATCGCCCGGAAGGTGTCGGCCGGACGGGCGAAGAAGTACCCGGCGGCCGAGCGGACGTTCTCGTCGGTGATGGCGATCAGGATGCCGCACGCGACGAGGGCGAGCACGACGGCGAGGACCGTGACGAGCGCGGAGCCGTTGACGATGCCCTGCAGTGCGGCCTGCCAGCGGTCGCCGCCCTGGCGTCGCTCGGTGTCCTCGGCGGAGTCCGTCATGAGGTGCGGGGTGGACTCGACGTCCTGCAGGCGGTCGTCGGTCAGCGGTGCGTCCGGCTGCGTGTCGGCCGTCGGCTGGGCATCCGGCTGCGTGTTGTCTGGCGTGTTGCTCACGCTGCCAGCTCCGTTCCGGTCGTGGTGGGCTCTGTGAGTTCCCCGGCCATCATGCGACCTGTTCCGTTCCTTCTGGGAGTTCCCCGGCCATCATCAGGCCGAGGACGTCGCGCGGGGTGTCCGCGGGGACGATGCCGACGATCCCGCCGCGGTACATCACGGCGATCCGGTCGGCGAGCGCCACGACCTCGTCGAGCTCCGTGGAGACGACGATGACCGGGACACCGGTGTCGCGGGTGGCGACGATGCGCTTGTGCACGAACTCGATCGACCCGACGTCGATGCCGCGGGTCGGCTGCGCCGCGACGAAGAGGCGCAGGTCGCGGCTCAGCTCGCGGGCGAGGACGATCTTCTGCTGGTTGCCGCCGGACAGCCGGCCGGCCGCGGTGGTGCGGCTCGGCGTGCGGATGTCGAACTCGGCGATCTTCTCGTCGGCGAACGCGTCGCGCTCCGCCGACCGGATCGTGCCGGCGCGGACGAACTCGGCGTGGTCGGCCCGGTCGAGCATGAGGTTCTCGGCGATGGTGAACTCGCCGACGAGCCCGTCTTCCTTCCGGTCCTCCGGGACGAAGCCGACGCCGGCGTCGAGGATCTGCTTGACGGTGCGGCCGGTGAGCTCGCGCCCGTCGAGCGTGACGTGGCCGGCGTGCACCGGCTCGAGGCCGAGGATCGCCTCGGTCAGCTCGGTCTGCCCGTTGCCCTGCACCCCGGCGATGGCGAGCACCTCGCCGCGCCGGACCGTGAACGAGACGTCGTCGACGAGGACGATGCCGGACGGGTCGGTGACGGTCAGCCCGTCGACGACGAGGGCGTCCTCACCACCGGTCGCTGGTGCCTTGTCGACGACGAGGGAGACGGCACGGCCGACCATGAGCGCCGCGAGCTCGTTGTTCGTCGCGGTGGGCGATGCCTCGCCGACGACCTTGCCGAGGCGGATCACGGTGATGCGGTCGGCGACCTCGCGGACCTCGCGCAGCTTGTGGGTGATGAACACGATCGCGGTGCCGGCTGCACGGAGCTGGCGCATGATGCCCATCAGCTCGTCGGTCTCCTGCGGGGTGAGGACGGCCGTCGGCTCGTCGAACACCAGGACCGAGGCGTCGCGGGACAGCGCCTTGATGATCTCGACCCGCTGCTGGACGCCGACGGGGAGGTCCTCGACCTTGGCGTCCGGGTCGACGTCGAACCCGAAGCGCTCGGAGATCTCCCGCACGCGCTTGCGGGCGCCGGCGAGGTCGAGCCGGCCGCCGAACGCGGTCTGCTCCTGGCCGAGCATGACGTTCTCGGCGACGGTGAAGACGGGGACGAGCATGAAGTGCTGGTGCACCATGCCGATGCCGGAACGCATGGCGTCACCGGGTCCGTCGAAGTCCTGGACGACGTCGTCGAGGAGGATCTCGCCCTCGTCCGCCTGGTACAGGCCGTACAGGACGTTCATCAGGGTCGACTTGCCGGCGCCGTTCTCCCCGAGGAGACAGTGGACCTCACCGGGCTCGACGGTGAGCGAGATGTGGTCGTTGGCGACGAGGGGGCCGAACCGCTTCGTGATGCCGCGGAGTTCGAGCTTCATGTTCTCTGGGTCTGTTTCTGTGATCGACGCACGGAAACGCGGGCGAGGGAGGTTCCCCCGCCCGCGTTCACCGGACTACTTGACGGTCGCCTTGGTCTCGACCTTGATCGAGCCGTCGATGATGCCCGACTTGATGGTGTCGAGCTCCTTCTCGAGGCCGCTGTCGACCTTGTCGGCGTAGTCGTGGAACGGCGCGATGCCGACGCCGTCGTTCTTCAGCGTGCCGACGTACGGCTCGTTGGAGTACTTCTTGTCGGCGGCCTGCTCGACGACGTCCTTGACGGCGGGGCGCATGCCCTTCTCGACGGACGTGAACGCGATGTCCTTGTAGCGCGGGTCGGCCTCGTAGAGGTCGCTGTCCGCACCGATCAGCACGGAGCCGTTGTTCGCGTCCTTGATGGCCTCGGCAGCCGACTGGTAGATCGGGCCACCGACGGGCAGGATCACGTCGGCGTCCTGGTCGATCAGGGTCTGCGCGACGGCCTTGGCCTGCGTGCCGGCCTCGAAGCCGCCCGTGAAGGAGCCCTTCTGGCTGTCGACGTCCCAGCCGACGACCTTGACGTCCTTCGACTTCTGCTCGTTGTAGTACTTCACGCCGTCCGCGAAGCCGTCCATGAAGATGGTGACGGTCGGGATCTGCATGCCACCGAAGGTGCCGACGACGCCGCTCTTCGAGTACGAGGCGGCCGCGTAGCCGGCGAGGAACGCCGCCTGCGAGGTGTCGAAGGTGATCGGCTTGACGTTCTTCGCGTCGATCGAGTTGTCGTCGATGATCGCGAAGTCGGTGTCGGGGTTCGCCGCGGCCTGCTTCTTCGTGGCGTCGGCGAGGTTGAAGCCGACGGTGACGATGAGGTTGCAGTTCTGGCCGATGAGCTGCTCGATGTTCGAGTCGTAGACGGTGGCGTCCTTGGACTCGGCCGACTTGTAGGTGGCACCGAGGTCGGACGCGGCGTCCTTCATGCCCTCGAACCCGAGCTGGTTGAACGACTTGTCGTCGAAGCCACCGGCGTCGGAGACCATGCAGGGGCGGAAGCTGGTCTTGTTGTCGCCGGACGCGGTGTCGGACGGGGCGGCCGAGCAACCGGCGAGGACGGCGACGGTACCGGCGAGCGCGAGGGAGCTCAGCAGGACCTGACGGGTACGAGATGTCACGGGTGGGTTCCTCCGGGGAGCGTGCCCGGACCACGTGCGTTCCGGGCGATCGTGGCGACAGTACACGACCGCCCGGCCGGTACAGAACGCCCCTGAGGGACTCCTGGGATCAGTTACGGGATCGCGACCGCGCCGAAACGCGCCCGTAACGCGAAGTCACGGTTCTGCCCCCAGTTCGGGGGACGTCAAGCGCTTTTCGTGATGGAGCGCTACAGGACGTCACCGCGGCCGCTGATCTTCAGTGCATCCACCACACCCTTGACGCGCTGCGCGTTCGCACTGGTGGTCACGAGCAGGGCGTCGGGGGTGTCCACGACGACGATGTCCTCGACGCCGATGAGCGAGATGAGCCGCTGGCTGTGCGAGACGACGATGCCGCTCGACGAGTCCGCGAGGATGCGAGCGCCGTCCCCGAGCACCGCGAGGTTGTTCGCGCGGCCGCCGGACTGCAGCTTCGCGAGCGAGGCGAAGTCGCCGACGTCGTCCCAGTCGAAGTCGCCGGGGATGACCGCCATGCGCCCAGCGGCGGCGGCGGGCTCGGCGACCGTGTAGTCGATGGCGATCTTCTCGAGGTTCGGCCACACCGCGTCCACGACGGCACCACGTGCCGAGGTGTCCCACGCGTCGGCGAGCTCCTCGATGCCGGCGAGCAGCTCGGGCTTCGTCCGGCCGATCTCGGCGAGCAGCACGTCGGCGCGGGCGATGAACATGCCCGCGTTCCAGAGGTAGGTGCCCTGCTCGACGTACGAGCGCGCGGTGTCGAGGTCGGGCTTCTCGACGAAGGAGCGCACCGCGTGGGCGGTCGGGGCGCCCTCGATGCCGATCGGGTCGTCGTGCGCGTGGATGTAGCCGAAGCCGATCGCCGGCTCGGTGGGCGTGATGCCGATCGTCGTGATGTAGCCGGCGCGTGCGGCGACGACCGCTTCGCGGACCGACCGGCGGAAGCCCCGGGCGTCACCGATGACGTGGTCGGCCGCGAAGGAGCCGATGACGACGTCCGGCTCGCGGCGGCGCAGGATCGCCGCGGCGAGGCCGATGGCCGCCGTGGAGTCCTTCGGCTCGCTCTCGAGCACGACGTTGTGGTCCTCGACGCCGGGGAGCTGCGACTCGACGGCGACGCGGTGCGCGCGGCCGGTGACGACCATGATCCGCTGCTCGCCGGCCAGGGGCGCGAGACGGTCCCACGTCTGCCGGAGCAGCGAGGTGCCGGACCCGGTCAGGTCGTGCAGGAACTTGGGCGCGTCGGCACGCGACAACGGCCAGAGCCGCGATCCGATGCCCCCGGCGGGGATGATCGCGTAGAAGTCCTCGAGTGCGTCTGCCACGTGCTCACCGTACCGGTGCGGCCGGGCGCGACCTGGGTGGTTCCCGCACGCTTCCCGCACGCACGCGGTGCGGGAGTCCGCACACGGCCACCGCAGCCGGCCCGCCGGTCGTGCGCCGCGCCTCCAGTCCGATCGTCCACCACGCGCGGACGCGACCGTTCACCACCCGCCGACGCGGCTGTTCACCGCCTGCGTGCCGGGCGTTCACGTCGACGGCCCCGCGGGGACACGCCGCGCGCGGAGCATGGACACCGCCATGAACGCACGCAGCGTGGAGCGCGGCACGTCCCAACGGACCGTCGCCGTCGTGACCGAGAGCTTCCTGCCCACCCTCAACGGCGTCACCACCAGCGTCCTCGCGGTGCTGGACCACCTGGAACGCCGCGGTCACCGCGCGGTCGTCATCGCGCCGGACACCCCCGGCATCGCGCAGTTCCGCTCGCGGACCGCGGTGGAGCGGTACCGCTCCTTCGACGTGCACCGGGTCCCGGCCGTGGCCTACCGCCAGTTCCCGGTCGCGCTCCCCCACCCGGTGCTCGACACGATCCTCGCCGCCTCCGGCGCCGACGTGCTCCACGCCGCGAGTCCGTTCCTGCTGGGTGGGCGCGCGATCACGGCGGCCGGGAGGCTCGGCATCCCCTCCGTCGCCGTCTTCCAGACCGACGTGGCCGGGTTCGCCCGCCGCAACGGCCTGACCGCGACCGTCCCGTTGGTGCGGAAGATCCTCGGACGCATCCACGCCGGCGCCTCGCTGACGCTCGCGCCGTCGAGCGCGACCGCGGCGATGCTCGCCGAGGACGGCGTCCCCCGCGTCGCGCGCTGGGGCCGCGGCGTGGACACCGAGCTGTTCCACCCCGCGCGCCGCTCGTCGGCGCACGTGCGGGCGCTCCGGCGGCGGATCGCCCCGCGCGGCGAGACCATCGTCGGGTACGTCGGGCGGCTCGCGCCCGAGAAGGAGGTCGAGCGGCTCGCGGAGCTCGGCGGCATCCCCGGGATCCGGATCGTGGTCGCGGGCGGTGGTCCCTCCCGGGCCGCGCTCGAACGGCGCCTCCGCCACCTGGACGTCACGTTCACCGGCCCGCTCCGCGGGGACGCGCTCGCGGACGCCTACGCGGCCCTGGACCTGTTCGTCCACACGGGACCGGCGGAGACCTTCGGCCAGACCCTGCAGGAGGCGCACGCCAGCGGGCTGCCGGTCGTCGCGCCGAGCGCCGGCGGGCCGCTCGACCTCGTCGCGCCGGGACTCGACGGCGAGCTGTACGACCCGGACGAGCCACAGGCCCTGCGTCGAGCCGTCCTCGCCCTGCACCACGACCGCGCCCTGGCCGAGCGGATGGGCTCCGCCGGGCGGCTCCGGGTCGAGGGGACGACGTGGGAGGCGATCGGCGACGAACTGCTCGACCACCACGACACGGCCCGCACGATCGGCGCGCCGCCCGCCACGACGCGGGGTGCCCGGACCGGTTGGCACGAGAAGGTCAGCGCACGCGCATAGGATGGGTCGTGTTCCACACGAACACGAACGGCAAGGGCTCGCCGATCGGGCGAGCCCGTCCTATGGGAGGACGAGCTCATGGCCGAGCAGACCGCAGGGGGTACGGCGACCGCCGCACCTCGGGTGACGATCGAGGCGCCGCGCGCTTCTCGGACACCGCAGGGGACGCTCTACCGGGGGTCCACCGGCATGTGGTCCTGGGTCCTGCACCGCATCACCGGTGTGGCGATCTACTTCTTCCTGCTCGTGCACATCCTCGACACCGCCCTCGTGCGGCTCTCCCCCGAGGCGTACAACGCGGTCATCGGCACGTACAAGACGCCGATCATGAACCTCGGTGAGATCGCGCTCGTGATGGCCATCGTCTTCCACGCGTTCAACGGGCTCCGGATCATCCTCATCGACTTCTGGTCGAAGGGTCCGAAGTACCAGCGGGCCATGTTCTGGATCGTGATCGTCCTCTGGGCGATCGCCATCGCCGGCTTCCTGCCGCGCCAGCTCATGAACCTCGTCGCGGACTTCAACTAGGGGGCATCCGGATGACCACGCAGACCATCGAGCCCCCGCGCTCGGCAGCAGCAGCCCGCCGCTCCACCAACTGGGAGAAGTGGGGCTGGATCTACATGCGCGGCTCGGGCGTCCTGCTCGTCGTGCTGATCTTCGGCCACCTCTTCGTCAACATGGTGGCGGGCGAGGGCGTCAAGCAGATCGACTTCGCGTTCGTCGCCGGCAAGTGGGCGTCGCCGTTCTGGCAGGTGTGGGACTCGCTCATGCTCGTCCTCGCGCTGATCCACGGTTCGAACGGCATGCGGACGATCGTCAACGACTACGTGTCGAAGCCGGGCATCCGCAAGACCCTGCTCGTCGCGATCCTCATCGCCTGCGTCGTGCTCATCGTGCTCGGCCTGCTCGTGTGCTGGACGTTCGACCCGTGCCCCGCCGGCGCAGCCGCCGCGGACCTGCCGTCGTTCTGCCCGGCCCAGTAGCCGCAGCACGCGTCCTCGCCCTCGCCGCCGCACGCCCCTGCCGGCGCGGCACCACTCCTGAAAGGCCCCAGTGACCGAGACCACCGTTCACCACCACCAGTTCGACATCGTCATCATCGGCGCGGGCGGTGCCGGCATGCGTGCCGCCATCGAGGCCGGCCCGAAGGCGAAGACGGCCGTCATCTCGAAGCTGTACCCGACGCGTTCGCACACCGGTGCGGCGCAGGGCGGGATGGCCGCGGCGCTCGCCAACGTCGAAGAGGACTCGTGGGAGTGGCACACCTTCGACACGATCAAGGGCGGCGACTACCTGGTCGACCAGGACGCCGCCGAGATCCTCGCGAAGGAAGCCATCGACGCGGTCATCGACCTCGAGAACATGGGCCTGCCGTTCAACCGCACGCCCGAGGGCAAGATCGACCAGCGGCGCTTCGGCGGTCACACCCGCGACCACGGCAAGTCCCCCGTCCGCCGGGCCTGCTACGCGGCGGACCGCACGGGCCACATGATCCTGCAGACGCTGTTCCAGAACTGCGTGAAGCTCGGCGTGAACTTCTTCAACGAGTTCTACGCGCTCGACCTCATCATGGTCGACGTCGTCGGCGAGGACGGCGTCACCCGCAAGCAGCCCGCCGGTGTCGTGGCGTACGAGCTCGCGACCGGTGACCTCCACGTCTTCCACGCCAAGGCGATGATCTTCGCGACCGGTGGCTTCGGCAAGATGTACAAGA
This sequence comes from Curtobacterium sp. GD1, assembly GCF_020882855.1. Taxonomy (NCBI): domain Bacteria; kingdom Bacillati; phylum Actinomycetota; class Actinomycetes; order Micrococcales; family Microbacteriaceae; genus Curtobacterium; species Curtobacterium sp. GD1. The sequence goes on from NZ_JAFEVQ010000019.1 coordinate 22,516, forward strand.
CCACCTCGAACGCCCACACCCTGACCGGCGACGGCGTCGGCATCGTCTGGCGCACGGGCCTCCCGCTCGAGGACATGGAGTTCTTCCAGTTCCACCCGACCGGGCTCGCCGGCCTCGGCATCCTCCTCACCGAGGGCGCCCGCGGCGAGGGCGCGATCCTCCGCAACGCCTCGGGCGAGCGGTTCATGGAGCGCTACGCCCCCACCATCAAGGACCTCGCCCCGCGTGACATCGTCGCCCGGTGCATGGTGCAAGAGGTCGCCGAGGGCCGTGGCGCCGGGCCGAACAAGGACTACGTGCTGCTCGACTGCACGCACCTCGGGGCCGAGGTGCTCGAGACCAAGCTCCCCGACATCACCGAGTTCGCGCGCACCTACCTCGGTGTCGACCCGGTCGTCGAACCGGTGCCCGTCATGCCGACGGCGCACTACGCGATGGGCGGCATCCCGACCAACACCGACGCCGAGGTCCTGTACGACAACACCACGGTCGTCCCCGGGCTCTACGCCGCCGGCGAGTGCGCCTGCGTGTCCGTCCACGGTTCGAACCGCCTCGGCACCAACTCGCTGCTCGACATCAACGTCTTCGGCAAGCGCTCGGGCAACAACGCGGCCGAGTGGGTCAAGACCGCCGAGTTCCTCCCCCTGCCCGACGACCCGGCCGCCGGCGTCCGCGACATGCTCGCGCAGCTCCGTGCCTCGACCGGCACCGAGCGCATCGCCGTGCTCCGCAAGGAACTGCAGGACGAGATGGACAAGAACGCGCAGGTGTTCCGCACCGACGAGTCGCTCGCCCGCGTCACCGAGACCATCCACACGCTCCGGAACCGCTTCCTGCAGGTCTCCGTGCAGGACAAGGGCAAGCGGTTCAACACCGACCTGCTCGAGGCCGTCGAGCTCGGGTTCCTGCTCGACCTCGCCGAGGTCGTCGTGTACTCCGCCCGGAACCGCAAGGAGTCCCGCGGCGGCCACATGCGCGACGACTACCCGAAGCGCGACGACGAGAACTACATGCAGCACACCATGGCGTACCTGACGGGCGACCCGCACTCGTCACTCGCCGACGACCACATCACCCTCGACTGGAAGCCAGTCGTCGTGACGCGGTACCAGCCGATGGAGAGGAAGTACTGAGATGACCGACACCCTGGTCTCCGACGCACCCCGCACCGACACCGTGCAGGACGCCCCTCCCGGATCGTTCCCGGTGACGCTCATCATCCGCCGCTTCGACCCGGACGTCGACGACGAGCCGCGCTGGCAGGACTTCGACGTCATGATGCTGCCGACCGACCGCATCCTCGACGCGCTCCACAAGATCAAGTGGGACCAGGACGGCTCCCTGACCTTCCGGCGCTCCTGCGCGCACGGCGTCTGCGGCTCCGACGCGATGCGCATCAACGGGCGCAACCGGCTGGCGTGCAAGACGCTGATCAAGGACCTCGACGTGTCGAAGCCGATCTACGTCGAGGCGATCAAGGGTCTGCCGCTCGAGAAGGACCTCGTCGTCGACATGGAGCCGTTCTTCAAGTCCTTCCGTGAGGTCCAGCCCTTCCTGCAGCCCGCGACCGCCCCCACCCCGGGCAAGGAGCGCATCCAGTCGGTGGCCGACCGTGCGCGCTTCGACGACACCACGAAGTGCATCCTCTGCGCCGCGTGCACGTCGTCCTGCCCGGTGTTCTGGACGGACGGCCAGTACTTCGGCCCCGCCGCCATCGTGAACGCGCACCGGTTCATCTTCGACTCGCGCGACGACGCGGCCGACGTCCGGCTCGACATCCTCAACGACAAGGAGGGCGTGTGGCGCTGCCGCACGACCTTCAACTGCACCGACGCGTGCCCGCGCGGCATCCAGGTCACGAAGGCGATCTCCGAGGTCAAGCAGGCCGTCATGCGGGGCCGGGCCTGACGACGTCGCCGGGACGGGGCCGACGCTCGGCTCCGTCCAAGGCACGTCAGGGGCACCACCGATAGGCTCCGCTCCATGACCTTCGCGGACACCCGCCCCATCCTCGACCAGCTCGGCTACACGATCCGCTACGTGCAGCTCCCCGGAGAGACCCTGCACGAGCCCCCGGTCGAGGGCGCGCTGCGAGTCGTCGCGGTCGAGGGCACGGGCGACTTCGCGCTCGAGGTCGTCGACTACGGCACCGCGCGGCGTCTCGCGACCGCCCGGGGCGAGGCGGACGCGGTCGAGATGCTCCGTCGCTTCCTCAACCGGCCGTTCCCGGCGCCGAAGGACATCCCCCGGTACGAGCTCGACGGGCTCCGCGACCGGGCGGCGTCGACGTACCCGCAGCTCGCACAGCAGGTGGCGCAGGCGGGCGAGCAGGGCCTCACGATCCAGGTGCCGGCCGGCGTGCCGGTGGACCGCGTCGGTGGCCCGGACGGCTACCTGCTGCACCCGCTCGACACCCCGCTGCCGCAGCGCTCACTGCCGCCGCACGTCGCGGCGGCGCCCGAGACGCACCGCTACCTGGTCGAACGGCCGTTCCTGGTGACGGTCCGGTTCGTCCAGCCCTGGTTCGACCAGCCCGGAGGCGCGTTGCGCTTCCAGACGGCGGATCCGTCCGTCACGGTGCGCGACCTGGTCGTGGACGGTTCGCTCTCGCGGCTCCGGGTGGTCTGACCCGCGCCCCGACCGCAACACGACGAAGCGGCCCGCCCCCTGCCGGGGCGGGCCGCTTCGTCGTGGTGGTCGCGCTACCCGAGGTCGGGGCGGTCGTACTGCGCACCGGCCGGGTTCGACTCGAGGGCACCGAAGACGATCCCGGCGATCCCGACGAACAGCGCGATGAGCCAGAACGGTCCGGCCAGGTTCGCGTCGTGCACCCGGCGCCACCCCAGGGCCAGGCTCGGCACGATCGTCGCGAGCCACCAGAGCCCCCAGACCCCGCCGATCAGCAGCGCGACGACGGGCGGCCCCACGGCGTCGGACCGTGCCACGCCGTACGCGTCGGTCGAGGTGTTCGCCGCGATCCACGAGAACAGCGCGACGAGGTAGGCGCCGAGGAAGACGAGGTTGACCAGCCCGTTGGCGAGCGCCCAGAACCAGAACTCGCTCCGGCTGGCGCGCCCGTCGAACCGCGCGTACTTCTTGAAGAAGCGCGTGGCGGCGTCGAGGAAGCCGATGCCGTACCAGGGTGCCCAGAGCGGGGGCGTGCCGTCCGGCCCGACCGGGATCGGGGGCTGGAGCTGCGCGTACGGCTGGCCGTACGGCGGGAACGTCTGGCCGTACTGCTGGCCGTTCTGCTGCCCGTACGGCGCCGAGGGCTGGCCGTAGGGCGCGGAGGGCTGGCCGTTCGGCTGCCCGGCCGGCGGCTGCTGCCCGTCCGGCTGTCCCCACCCGGGTTCGCCGCTGGTCGTCATCGCGAACCGGTCGGTCGGTCGAACCGGGCGCCCTGCGGGTTCGACGGCAGGAACATCATGATGAACACCGCGACCGTACCGAGGAACGGGATGAGCAGCAGCAGCGCGAAGAGCCCGCTGATGTTCGCGTCGTGGAGGCGTCGCACGATGAGCGCCAGCGTCGGGATGATGAGCGCGAGTCCGACGATCCAGAAGGCCGTCCCGGCGAGCGGGTTGGTCGACATCGTCGAGAAGCCCACGTACGTCGAGGAGGTCGTGGTGGTCGTCGTGCCGGTGGCCGCCGTCAGGATGCCCGTGATGATCGACGCCACCGTGCCGATGATGGCGCTCCAGAGGTACCACCACCAGTACTCGCTGCGGCTCGCGCGGCCGCTGAACGTCGCGTACTTCTTGAAGAAGCGCGAGAACGCCTTGCCGAACGAGATGCCGTACCAGGGCGCCCAGATCGGCGGTTCGCCGCCGGGCCCGGTCGGTGCGGGCTGCTGGCCGTACGGGTTCTGCGGCGGGTACTGGTCGGTCATGGGTCCCCCTCGGGTGTTGGCTGAAGTACGAGTGCGATTCAACCAGAACCCCCCGGCCACGTCCGCGCGGGGTCAGGGGACGAGCGCGAGCTTCCCGCCGGGGTGCTGCGACTCGAGCACCTCGGCCGCGGCCTTCGCCTCGGCGAGCGGGAACGTCCGCGCGACGGGGACGGCGAGCTGCCCGTCGCCCGCGAGGTCGATGAGTCGCTGCCGCACCGAGTCTCGGAACGCCTTGCTCTCCGGCTGGGCTCCGCCGATCGCCCGGATGCCGTCGGCCCCCGCTCGACCGAACGCGGCGATCGTGACGATGCGCGACCGGTCCGCGACGAGCGCGAGCGAGACGTCGACGGCCTCGTCGGTCCCGACGCAGTCGAGCGCCACGTCGACGCCGTCGCCCGTGCCGTCGGCCACGAGTGCCCGGACCCGGTCCTCGAGTCCGTCGCCGTAGGCGATCCACTCACCGCCGAAGTCCGCGACGGTGTCGGCGTTGCGCTCGGAGGCGGTTCCGATGACCCGCGCCCCGAGGAGGCGGAGCTGCTGCAGGAGGCTGACCCCGACGGCGCCGGCGGCACCGTGCACGAGGACCGTGTCGTTCCCCGAGGCCCGGGTCACCCGGAGCATGTCCGCGGCGGTGGTGCCGGCGAGCAGGAGGTTCGCGGCCTCGGGGAAGCCGAGGGCCGCGGGCTTGGCGAACACGTCCCGTGCCGGCACCGTGAGTCGCTCGGCCCAGCCACCAGCGACCCGGAACGCGAGGACCTCGTCACCGACCGCTCCCCCGCCGGACGCGATCTCGGTGTCCGGACCGACGGCGCTCAGGACGCCCGCGACCTCGTAGCCGATCGCGATCGGCAGGTCCGACGGGTCGCCCTGTCGGGTGTGCTTCGTGTCGGCGGGGTTCATGCCCGCGGCGCGGACGTCGATCGTCACCTCGCCGGGCCCCGGGGCCGGCACCTCGGTCTCGACGTACTCGAGGACTTCGCTGCCGCCGAACCGCGGGGCCACCCAGTGCTTCGTCATGCTCCCGACGCTACGCGCGCGGTGCCGGACGTCGTCGGGCACGCAGGGTACGGGACCGCAGCACGAGCAGTGCGGAGCCGGCGACGAGGAGGGCTCCGGCGATCGTGAGCGGCACCGTCGGGTCGCTGCCGGTGAAGGCGAGTTCCGCCGGGGAGTTCCCGGAACCGCCGCTGCCCGAGCCCGCAGCGACCGGCACGGCCGGAGCGCTCGACGTCGGTGCCGAGGGAGTGGGGGTCGGCGTCGGGACCACCGCGGGAGCGCGGACGGTGAGGACGTACGTCTCGGTGTCGGCCGGGGCCGTGCCGTTGTCCGCCGTGATCGTCACCGTCGTGGTGCCGGGCGTCGTCGGGGTGCCGGAGATGACCCCGGTCGTGGGGTTGATCGTGAGCCCGGGCGGCAGGGTCCCGCCGTCCGAGTACGTGGGCGCGGGCGTCCCGGTCGCCGTCACCGGGAACGAGTAGGGCGTACCGGCGGTCGCGGCCGTGGGGGTGCCGGACGTGATCGTCGGAGCCACCGTCTCGGAGGGGGTGCCGGGGGCCGGGCACCCGGTCGGCGCGGTGATCGTGTTCGTGTCGAGCGTCACGGCCGCGGTGCGCGCGAGCAGACGCCCGACGACCGTCGCACCCGTGGTGGCCGTGACGGACTGGTCAGCGAGGACCGTGCCCTGGAACTGCGCGGCGCTGCCGATCGTGGCCGAGCTGCCGACCTGCCAGAAGACGTTGCAGGAGCTCGCGCCACCTGTGATGAGGATGCGCGTGCCCGATCCGATCGTCAGCGTCGACGCGGCCTGGAACACCCACACGGAGTCGGCGCTGCCCGCGAGCGTCAGCGTCCCGGTGTCCGCGAGCCGAAGTGCGTCGCCGGTGTAGACGCCGGGCGACAGGCTGAGCCCGTTCAGCTCCGAGACGCCGGTCTGCGTCGGGGTCAGCGACGCCGCCACGTCGTACGCGGTCGTGGTGTCGGCCTGCGCCTGGGCCGCTGCCGCGTCGGTCTGGTGCACCGTGCCGTCCACGATCCCGTTGCCGGGTCCGCCGAACCCGGTGATCGAGGTCCCCGGGGAGAGGCCGAGGTCGCCCTGGACGGTGGTGGGTCCGGTGTTCGTGACGGTCGAGGCGCCGAGGACGCCGTACGTCGCGGCCGTGCCGAGCCCGATCGGACCGTCGATGACGGTCGCGGCCGAGGCGGGACCGGAGGACGCGAGCGCCAGCGCTGCCGCCAGTCCGATCCCGGTGCCGATGAGGGTGAGTGAGCGGACGATGGGCGTGCTGGCCATGACGGCCCCTGCCTGTTCAGGAGAGGTACCGCACAGGTGTCGAAGTCACCCGGCACTCGCCGTGTCGCGAGTCTCGCTCGCGTACCTGTGCGTGAGGGTCCCGATTGCCAGGTTCGGCGGATCCGCGGGGATCGGACACACCGGTGCGCGGCGCGATCGCCTCGCGTCCGGCGGTACCGTCGACTGGTGCCCTCCACTCCCGCAGCCCCCGACCGCACGCACCGGACGGCCGGCCCGCAGCACGCGGCCGTCGTCGTGAACCCCTCCGCGGTCGACCTCGCCGCCCTCCGCTCGGCGGTCGCCACCGAGCAGGGGTCGCTCGGCTGGGCCGACACCGCCTGGTTCGAGACCGCGGCCGACGACGACGGCCGCGCCGCCGCACGCGCCGCCCGTGACAGCGCACCCGACGTCGTGCTGGTCGTCGGTGGCGATGGCACGCTGCGGGTCGCGGCCGAGGTGCTGCACGGCTCCGGCATCCCGATCGCCCTGCTCCCGACGGGCACCGGCAACCTCTACGCACGGAACCTCGGCATCCCGATCGGTGACGTCACCGCGGCCGTCCGGTCGGCGTTCCACGGCGCGGACCGTGCCGTCGACGTCGCCTTCGCCGCGCTCACCACCGCCGACGGGGACACGACCGAGCACGCGTTCCTCGTGATGGCGGGGATCGGGCTCGACGCCCGGATGGCCGCGGACACGAACGCCGGGCTGAAGAAGCGCTTCGGCTGGCTCGCCTACTCCGACCCGATCATGCGGTCCGTGGTCGGCAACCGCCAGGTCGACCTCCGGTACCGCCTCGACGAGGGCGACGAGCACAGCATGCGGGCGCACACCGTCATCGTGGGCAACTGCGGGACCCTCACGGCGGGCCTGCTGCTCCTCCCCGAAGCGCAGCCGGACGACGGACTCCTCGACGCGGTGGCGTTCCGCCCGCGTGGCGCCTTCGGCTGGACGAAGATCGGCTACGGCCTGTCGCTCAACCGCTTCTACCACCGGACGCGTTTCGGACGGCTGCTCGCCCGCTTCCTGCCGCGGTCGCGGACGCTCGGCTACACGACGGCGCGGCGACTCGACCTCGTGCTCGACGAGCCCGAACAGCTGCAGTTGGACGGTGATCCGTTCGGCCTGGTGGCCGCTGCCAGCCTGCGCGTCGAGCACGGCGGTCTCGTGCTGCGGACGGCCTGACACGGCGGTCCGACGCGGGTGCGTGACGGACGGGAGGCGCGGTGCCAGCCGGCACCGCGCCTCCAGTCCGTCAGGTGGATGCGTCGAGGACGCTAGGCGCGCGCGGACCGCACCCGGTCCGCGAACGCGGCGTGCAGCGGGTGCTGCTCGTCGAGCCCGGTGATCTCGGTCACGACCTCGGCGTCGCTCCGGTCCGAGCGCAGCAGCGCCTGGAGTTCGACGCTCTGCTCGTCGTCCGGCACGTCGAAGCGCAGCGCGGCGCCCATGGCGTCGAGCAGCGCCGTCGGCTCCGTGCCGTCCTCGGCGAGGGCGGCGGCGGGCGACACGAAGCGCTCGTCGCGGGAGAGCTTGCGCAGCGGCTGTCGGCCGACGCGTGTCACGGTGTCGGGCAGGTGCGGGTTCTCGAAGCGCCCGATGATGGCCTGCACGTACGCACGGTGCACCTCGGGGTCGAGCTCGTGGCGGCGGACGAGCAGGTCGCTCGTCTCGGCGAGCACGGACTCGAGCTCGGACCGGACCGCGGGGATCGCGATGGCGTCCGAGATCTTGTCCGCCCCGGCGAGGAAGCCGTGGTACGCGACGGTCGCGTGCCCGGTGTTCACCGTGAAGAGCTTGCGCTCGATCGACGCGGCGAGGCCGTCGACGTAGTGGGCGCCGGGGATCTCCGGCTCGTTCCCGCCGAACGGCGTGCGGTCGATGGCCCACTCGAAGTAGGTCTCGACAGTGACGTCCAGGCCCGCGCCCTCGGGCTGCGCCGGGACGATGCGGTCGACCGCGGTGTTCGCGAAGACGGCCTTGGCGAGGGCCTGGTCGCGGACGTCGGCGGGGAGCGCCTCGACGATGAACTCGCGCAGGCGGTCGGTGGCGTTGAGGGCGTTCTCGCACGCCATCACGGCGATCGGCGCGGCGTCCGCGTCGCGCTGCTGGAGCGCCTTCGCGATGACCGGTGCGATGAACTTCAGGACGTTCGGTCCGACGGCGCAGGTGACGATGGACGCCGTGGCGATCTCGGCGACGACGGCCGATTCGTCCTGGGCGCTGTTCAGCGCACGGAAGTTCGTGACCTCGTGGTCGCGCGCGTTCTGACCGACCTCGTGCACCGTGTACGAGTCGGCAGCGGCGAGAGCGTCGATGAGGGGCGCGGCGACGTCGGCGAAGACGACCTCGTAGCCGGCCTCGTGCAGGAGCAGTCCGACGAAGCCGCGGCCGATGTTGCCCGCGCCGAAGTGGACGGCGGTGGGGGTGCTCACTCGTTGACCTCGCCGAGGATCGACAGGATCGCGGCGGTGTCCGGTGCGTCGGTCAGCTTCTGGACCTCGTCCTCGTCGCTGAACACGATCGCGATCTTGGACAGGATGTCGAGGTGCTCGTTGTTGACGCCGGCGATGCCGACGACGAAGCGGACGGGGTTGCCGTCCCAGTCGATCGGGGTCGCGTAGCGGATGAACGACAGCGCCGAGGACTTGATGGCGTCCTTCGCGTCGTTCGTGCCGTGCGGGATGGCGAGGAAGTTCCCCATGTAGGTCGAGACGCTCTTCTCGCGCTCGAGCATCGCCGGGTAGTAGTCCGCCGTGACCGCGCCTGCAGCCTCGAGGATCTCGGCAGCCTCCTTCATCGCCTCCGACTTGGTCGGTGCGGTGTCCTCGGTGTGGATCCGGATCTGGCTCTCCTGCAGGACGGGCATCGGGGTTCTCCTTGCTTCGTGACGTGGCGTCGTGGACGTGTGGAGGGGACGAGCCGTGGCCCGTCCCCTCCGATACTGCACTTCGTTACTGGTTCTTGAGCTGTTCGACGACCTGGTCGTACTGCGGCGCGTTCATGAAGTTGCCGACCGACACGTGCTGTGCGTTCGGGTTCTTCTGCTTCGCGCGCTCCGTCAGCTCCTCCTGCGTGATGATCAGGTCCTCGTCACCGGAGAGGTTCGCGATCGCCTTGTTGGAGACCGTGACCCCTTCGATGCCCGCCTTCTTGATCTTGTTGCGGAGGACGCTGGCGCCCATCGCGCTGGAGCCCATGCCGGCGTCGCAGGCGAACACGAGGTTCTGGACGCGGGTCGCGGTCGCGGTGGTCGCCGAACCGACGCCACCGAGCGAGGCCTCGGCCTCCTCCTCGTTCGCCGGGGAGTTGTTGCCGAGCAGGCCCGAGGTCGCGGCGTTGACGTCGCGGCCCTTGTTCGCCTGGAGCTTCGCCATCGCGGCGCTCATGTCGCCGCCACCGTTCGCGAGGTCACGCTTGCGGGTCGCGATGAGGAAGAACGACGCGACCGCGAACGACACCGCTGCGGACAGGATGACCGAGAGGATGACGCCGAGGAAGCTGTCCTTCGCCGTCGCACCGAGCACCGCGAAGATCGATCCGGGCGACGCCGGGGCGACGAGACCGGAGTGGAACGCGACGTTGGTCGCGACGCCCGTGGCACCACCGAGGATGACGGCGATGAACAGGACCGGCTTCTGCAGCACGTACGGGAAGTAGATCTCGTGGATGCCGCCGAGGAACTGGATGATGATCGCGCCGGGAGCGGTCGAGCGGGCGATGCCGACACCGAAGAAGGTGAAGGCGAGCAGGATGCCGAGACCCGGGCCGGGGTTCGCCTCGAGCAGGAAGAGGATGCTCTTGCCGGACTCCTGGACCTGCTGCGCGCCGAGCTGGTCGAGCACACCGTGGTTGATGGCGTTGTTGAGGAAGAACACCTTGGCCGGCTCGATGATCACGCTGGCGAGCGGGAGCAGCGAGTGCTGGACGAGGAAGTTCACCGCGTCGCCGAGGCCCTCGGCGATGAGCTTGAACAGCGGCGCGAGCCAGAAGAACCCGGCCATGGCCAACCCGAAGCCGAGGATGCCGGCCGCGTAGTTGTTCACGAGCATCTCGAAGCCCGGCCGGATCTTGCCGTCCCAGAGCTTGTCGATCTGCTTGATGAGGTACGCGCCGAGCGGCCCGCAGATCATCGCGCCGAGGATCATCGTCGTGCCGTTGGCGCCGATGATGACACCCATGGTCATGATCGAACCGACCACCGCACCACGGGTCTCGTAGACCATCCGGCCACCCTCGATCGCGATCGCGAGCGGGATGAGGTAGGTCAGGATCGGGCCGACGAGGCCGACGTTCGCGACGCCGCCCGTCTCACCGAAGCCGCCGAGGATGCCCACGGGCGTCCAGCCGGTCTCGATGAAGAAGGCGGTGATGATGCCCCACGCGATGAAGATCGCGATGTTGGGCATGACCATGCCGGAGAGGAACGTGCCGAACTTCTGAACGGCGACGCGTGCGCCGCCCCGCGACTTCGCGGGAGCGTCGGGCGCTGCAACGGACGACGTTGTCATGTGCGGTGACTTTCTGTGAGGTGCTGCTGCTGCGTGTGGAGGGGAGGTGGTGCTGGGGGGTCGGATCAGGCGGCGTGCGTCGCGGCCGCGGCGGACTTGGCGGCCGCCGCCGTGCTCGCGGCGAGTGCCGCCTGGGCCATCTCGCGGGCCTGGTCGAGGGTGTGCTTGCCGAGTTCGGCGCGCACGTCGGCCAGGGCCGCGGGGGTCATGGAGAGCGTCGTGGCGCCGAGACCGACGAGCACGACGGCGAGCAGCGGGTCGGCCGCTGCCTCGCCGCAGATGCCGACGGGCTTGCCGGCGTCCGCACCCGCTGCGCCGAGCTGCGCGACGAGGCGGAGCACGGCGGGGTGCCACGGGTCCTGGTAGGACGCGACGGTGCCGAGCATCCGGTCGGCGGCCATCGTGTACTGGGTCAGGTCGTTCGTGCCGATCGACACGAAGTCGGCGGAGGTGAACACCTGCTCGGCCATCAGCGCGAGCGAGGGGACCTCGGCCATCACACCGGCGGTGCGGATCCCGAGCTCGCGGGCGAGGTCGACGAAGTACTCGGTCTCTTCGGCGTCGGCGACCATCGGGGCCATCACCCAGAGGTCGGCCTCGGTCTCGGCGTCGGCCTGGGCGAGCGCCGTGAGCTGGTCGCGGAGCACCTCGGGGTGGTTCCGGAGCGCCCGGAGACCGCGTCGACCGAGGGCCGGGTTCTCCTCGTCCTTGTCGGTGAGGAACGGCAGGGGCTTGTCGGCACCCGCGTCGAGCGCCCGGACGACGACCTTCTTGCCCGGGAAGGCCTCGAGCAGCTGCTTGTAGGAGTCCTTCTGCTCGTCGACGGTCGGCGCCTTCGGCGAGTCGAGGAAGAGGAACTCGGTGCGGAAGAGCCCCACGCCCTCCGCACCGAGAGCAACGGCGCCCGCGGCGTCGGCGGGGCTGCCGAGGTTCGCGAGCAGCGGGACGGTGTGCCCGTCGGCGAGCGCGCCGGCGGTCAGGGGCGCTGCGGCCGCGGCGAGGCGGTCGGCGATGCGCTGCTCGACGTCGGCGACGAGGTCGGCCGACGGGTCGGTCACGACGGTGCCGGCGGCGGCGTCCACGACGACGACCGTGCCGTCGGCCAGGTCGTCCGCGCCGGTCACGCCGACGATCGCGGTGATGCCCTTGGCACGGGCGAGGATCGCCGTGTGCGAGGTCGGGCCGCCGTCACGCGTGACGAGGGCGAGGACCTTGTCGAGGTCGAGGAGTGCGGTGTCGGCCGGCGCGAGGTCACGGGCGACGAGCACGAAGGGGGTGTCCGACTCGGGCACACCCGGGGCGTGGACGCCGCGGAGCTTGGCGATGATGCGCTGGGCGACGTCGTCGAGGTCGGCGGCACGCTCCCCCATGTACCCGCCCATCGAGACGAGCAGGTCGCGGAACTGGCCGAACGCCTCGAACACGGCGCGCTCGGCGTTGGTGCCGCCGTCGATGCGGGCGTGCACGTCGTCGAGGAGGGTCGGGTCCTGCGCCATGAGCGCCTGCGCCTCGAGCACGGCCTGGGCGTCCCCGCCGGCGAGCTGCCCCCGCTTGTTGAGGTCCTCCGCCACCGCTGCGATCGCGGCGGCCACGGCCTGCTTCGCGTCGTCCGCCGAACCGGTCAGGGCGTCCTTCGACGGTTCGCCGAGCGGGTCGGCCATGCGGAGCACGGGGCCGTGGGCGACGCCACGGCCGACGCCGGTGCCGAGCAGTTCGGACATTCGAGACTCCTTCATCTCACGCGCGCTTGCGGTGGGGTGGTTCGTTCGGTGCGCGCAGCGCGGAGACGGGACCCCGCCGGTGCGGCTGAGCAGCACCATACCCCGATCCACGTTGACAAACAAACACATCCGGGGATAAAAATGCAGAAACAGATGCCCGTTTGCGTCTGGTGGCGGATCCGTTCGGGTCGCTGTCGCCGGAGACGTGCCCGGTCGTGTCCGTTCCGTTCCGACTCCCCCACCGCTTCCGAGACGACGAGGCCCCGATGTACGCACCAGAGCGCCACCAGCGCATCGTCGAACAGGCGCGTGCGCAGGGCCGGGTCGACGTCAAGGACCTCGCCGAGCTGCTCGAGGTGACCCCGGAGACGATCCGCCGCGACCTCACCTCGCTCGAGCGACGCGGGCTGGTCCGACGTGCGCACGGTGGCGCGATCCCCGTCGAACGCATCACCCTGCACCCGGGGGTCGGCGACCGTGGCGGCATCAACCAGGCCGAGAAGATGGTCATCGCCGAGGCCGCGCTCGGCGAGCTGCCCGAGAACGGGTCCGTCATGATCGACGCCGGCACCTCGACGATCTGCCTCGCCGAGATGCTCCCGACCGACCGTGGCCTCACCGTCGTGACGCACTCCCTGCCCGTGGCGATGGCGGTCGCGAACCGGCCCGGCATCGACCTGCACCTGCTCGGCGGCAACATCCGCAGCGACTCGCTCGCCGGCGTCGGCACGTGGACGCACCAGCTCATCGGGATGGTCAGCGTCGACGTCGCGTTCATCAGCATCAACGGCATCACGCCCGAGCGCGGCCTCACGACGCACAACATGGCCGAGGCCGCCGTGAAGTCCGCGATGATCAAGTCCGCGCGCCGCAGCATCCTGCTCGCCGACCACACCAAGTTCGGTCGCGAGGAGTTCGGCCGCGTCGCCCCGCTCGCCGCGATCGACACGATCATCACCGACCCCGGCGTGAACGCCGACCTCGTCCGCGAGGTCGAGGCCGCCGGCACCGAGGTCTTCTGGCCCGGCCGCGACTGACCCTGCGTCCCGCCCCGGAACCGCCCACCCCGCGCTCGCTACCATGAGCCAACCACCCATCGACAGGAGTACATCGATGTCCGAAGCCACCCGCACCGTCACCGTCGCCAGCGCGTCCGGCCTGCACGCACGCCCGGCCTCCCTCTTCGTCCAGACCGTGACCGCGTCCGGCCACCAGGTCACGATCGCGAAGGGCGACAAGTCCGGGAACGCCGGCAGCATCCTCGCGCTCCTCGGCCTCGGCATCGAGAACGGCGACGAGGTCACCCTCACGGTGACCGGCGACGACGCCGAGACCACCGCGGACAGCCTGGTCGAGTTCCTCAAGACGGACCACGACGCGGCCTGACCACACGACGGACGGGAGGCGCGGTGCCAGCTGGCACCGCGCCTCCCGTCCGTCGTCCGGTCGCCCTTACTGCTCCTGCCCCGGCGGCGGGATCGGGCGCAGATCGCCCCAGGCGAAGGCACTCTCGGCGATGAAGTCCTGCAGATCGTCGGCGATCTTCAGCAGCATCTCCGGTTCCCCGTCGCGGAGCCACAGCCAGGAGTCGCCGTCGTCCCCGGCGATCGACCAGGCGAGCGCCATCCCCTCGTCGGCGACCTCGGTGTCGACCACCCGCCGCAGTCGTTCGGACCAGTCGCTGTACACCCAGAACTCCGCTCCCCGGAACTCCTCCGGACGCAGCATCTGCTCCGCCACGGGGCGGAACGCATCGAGCAGCTCCCCCACGGTCATCACGACGGTCACGGCGCGAGCCTACGACCGGCGCAGCCGTGTCGGCACCCGCCGATAGGGTGTTCTGCATGACACGCCTGCGCCTCGCATCCGTCAACGTGAACGGCATCCGTGCCGCGTTCCGGAAGGGCATGGGCGACTGGCTCGCCACCCGCGACGTCGACGTGCTCGCCCTGCAAGAGGTCCGCGCGTCGAGCGACGACCTCGCCGGGCTCCTCGGCGACGAGTGGGACATCGTGCACGACCCCGCCACCGCGAAGGGTCGGGCGGGCGTCGCGATCGCCTCCCGCCACAGCGCGCACGTGCACCGCGTCGCGCTCGGTGCGGACGACTTCGACTCCGCCGGGCGCTGGCTCGAGGCCGACTACGAGATCGGCGGCACCACGGTGACGGTCGTCTCGACGTACGTGCACTCGGGCGAGGTGGACACCCCGAAGCAGGACGAGAAGTGGAAGTTCCTCGACGCGATGACCGAGCGGCTGCCGAAGCTCCGCGAGCACAACCCGCTCGCGGTCGTCGTCGGCGACCTCAACGTCGGGCACGACCAGCGGGACATCAAGAACTGGAAGGGCAACGTCAAGCGCGCGGGCTTCCTGCCGCGTGAGCGTGCCTACTTCTCGCGGTTCTTCGGCGAGCAGGGCGCCGAGGTCGAGGGCGCCGACGGCACGACCGGGCCCGGTCTCGGCTGGGTCGACGTCGGTCGCGCCCAGGCCGGCGACGTCGAGGGGCCGTACACGTGGTGGTCGTGGCGCGGCCAGGCGTTCGACAACGACACGGGCTGGCGGATCGACTACCAGATGGCGACCCCGGAGCTCGCCGCGAAGGTCACGCAGTACACGGTCGACCGCGCTGCCGCGTACGACCAGCGATGGTCCGACCACGCCCCCGTGGTCGTCGACTACGAACTCTGACCCGCACCCCCACACTTCTCCAGCACAGGACAGCACCATGACCAAGACGCGCATCTTCTCGGGCATCCAGCCCTCGGCCGGTTCCCTCCACCTCGGCAACTACATCGGCGCGCTCATGCAGTGGCGGACGCTGCTCGACGACTACGACGCCATCTACTGCGTCGTCGACATGCACGCGATCACGTCCCCGCAGGACCCGGCCGAGCTCCGCGCGAACACCCGGGCGACGGCCGCGCAGTACATCGCCTCGGGCATCGACCCGACCAAGGCGACGCTGTTCGTGCAGTCGCACGTCCCGGCGCACGCCGAGCTCGCGTGGGTGCTGAACACCCTCACCGGCTTCGGCGAGGCGAGCCGGATGACCCAGTTCAAGGACAAGTCCGCCCGGCAGGGCACCGAAGCCGCGTCGGTCGGCCTCTTCACGTACCCGATCCTGATGGCGGCGGACATCCTGCTGTACGACACGAAGGTCGTGCCGGTCGGTGACGACCAGCGGCAGCACGTCGAGCTCACCCGCGACCTCGCCGGGCGCTTCAACTCGCGGTTCGGCGACACGTTCGTCGTACCGGAGGCCCGGATCCTCACCGACACGGCGCGGATCTACGACCTGCAGGACCCGACGAGCAAGATGAGCAAGTCGGCCGCGTCCGACAACGGCCTCATCCGCCTGCTCGACGACCCGAAGCGCACCGCCAAGAAGATCCGCTCGGCGGTCACCGACACCGAGCGCGAGATCCGGGCCGACCGTCAGGCGAAGCCGGGCGTGACGAACCTGCTGTCGATCCTCTCGGCGTTCACCGGCACCCCGGTCGCCGCGCTCGAGGAGTCGTTCCAGGGCAAGGGCTACGGGGACCTGAAGGGCGAGGTCGCCGACGCCGTCGTGGCCGAGCTCGAGCCCGTGCGCGCCCGCACGCTCGAGCTGCTCGACGACCCGGCCGAGCTCGACCGGCTCCTCGCCGTCGGCGCCGAGCGTGCCGAGTCGATCGCCGCCGAGACCCTCGCGAAGGTCTACGAGCGCATCGGCTTCGTGCCCCGCACCCGGCGCTGACCGTGCGCCCCGTCACGCTGTCGTCCGCCCGGGTGCACCTCGACGTGCCCACCCGGGCGGACGCGACGGCGATCACCGAGGCCTGCCAAGACCCGGACATCGTGCGCTGGACGACGATCCCCACGCCGTACACCGCCCGGGACGCCACGACCTTCGTCGACGCGCTCGTCGGTCCGGGGTGGGCCTCCGACCGCGAGTACACCTGGGCGATCCGTCGGACGGGGTCCACCTGGCTCGAGGGGATCATCGGGTACCGCACGGCGCGGCGGGACCTCGGCTTCTGGCTCGCACCCTCCGCACGCGGCGCCGGGCTGATGCACGACGCCGTCGGCCTCGTGCTCGACTGGGCCTTCGCGCAGGGTGCGCCGGACGTGTACTGGGAGTGCTACGTCGGCAACACCGCCTCGGCCTCGGTCGCCCGTGCCGCGGGGTTCTCGTACACCGGCACCGGCGACGCGCTCATCCCCGGGCGGGACGGCGCTCCGACGACGGCGTGGAAGGGGCTCCGGCGGGCCGACGGCGCTTCCGCGTCCGACCTGCCGTGGCCGGCCGAGACGACGACGGCACGCCCGGATGACGCGTCACCGACCGTTCGCGGATAGTCTCGGACCGTGACCGTCACCCCTCGGCCGTCGGACTCCGCGGCTTCCCCCGCAGCGCACCCCTCGGTCTCGCCGGCCGAGCTCCGTGCGATGCGCCGTGGCCTCGAGCTCGCGGCCCTCGGCCCCGCGGTCGGTGACCACGTCCGCGTCGGCGCCGTGATCCTCTCCCCCGACGGAGCGGTCCTCGCCGAGGGCTGGCACAAGGGCGCCGGTACCCCGCACGCCGAGGTCGACGCGATGTCGAAGGTCGACCCCGCACACCTGGTCGGCGCGACCGCCGTCGTCACCCTCGAACCCTGCAACCACACCGGACGCACCGGTCCGTGCGCCGTCGCCCTGCTCGAAGCGGGGATCGGCCGCGTCGTGTACGCCGTCGACGACCCCGGGCCGGCAGCCCACGGGGGTGCCGAGCGACTCCGGTCCGGCGGAGTCGACGTCGTCTCGGGCGTCCTCGCCGACGAGGTCGAGGACTTCCTCGAGCGCTGGCTCCTCTCGGTGCGCCTCGGACGCCCGTGGGTGACGGTGAAGTGGGCGTCGAGCCTCGACGGCCGGGCCGCGGCGGCCGACGGCACGAGCCAGTGGATCACCGGTGCGGCCGCACGCCAGCACGTCCACGAACAGCGCGCCGCGCACGACGCGATCCTCGTCGGGACGGGCACGGTCCTCGCCGACGACCCGAGCCTCACCGCGCGGGGCGACGCCGGCGAACTCCTCGCCGACCAGCCCGTCCCGGTGGTGTTCGGCGACCGGCCGGTCCCGGACGACGCCGCGGTCCGCCGCCACCCTCGCTCCCTGCTGGCGCTGTCCGGCCACGACCTCGCCGCCTCGCTCCACGCACTGCGGGACCACGGCGTGCACTCGGTGTTCGTCGAGGGCGGGCCCACCGTCGCCTCGGCGCTCATCGCGGCCGGTCTGGTGGACGAGTACCTCGTCTACCTCGCGCCCGTCCTGCTCGGCGGCCCCCGTGTCGCCCTCGGTGACGTCGGTGTGGGAAGCATCGGCGAGCGTCGGCGGTTGGACGTACTATCGACCACCAGCCTCGGCCCCGACCTGCTGGTCCGAGCACGACCCCACCGCGCACCCCGGCCGGCGGCCGCCGAGCCCGGGATCGCGGGGCCCCAGAACGACCGGAGCACCACATGACCGATGCACTCACCTCCCCCACCCCCGGGAGCCCGGTCCAGTTCGAGGTGTCGACGAACGTCCCGACCACGCACGGCACGTTCGAGATGCGCGCGTACCGCGACCTCGTGACGAGCGCCGAGCACGTCGCGATCATCGCCACCGGCCCGGACGGCGCAGCACCGCGCGACGGCGCCCTCGTCCGGGTGCACTCGGAGTGCCTGACGGGCGAGGCGTTCGGGTCCCTCAAGTGCGAGTGCGGCCCGCAGCTCGACGCCGCGCTCGACACGATCGCGGCCGAGGGCGGCGTCGTGATCTACCTCCGCGGGCAAGAGGGCCGCGGCATCGGTCTCATCAACAAGCTCAAGGCCTACCGCCTGCAGGAGGACGGCCTCGACACGCTCGACGCGAACCTCGCGCTCGGTCTCCCCGCCGACTCGCGGGCGTACGGCGGCGCGGCCGGCATCCTCGCCGACCTCGGCATCACCACCGTCCGCCTCCTGTCGAACAACCCCGAGAAGCGTCGCCAGCTCGAGGAGCACGGCATCACGGTGGAGAGCCTGGTGCCGCTGGTCGTCGGCGTCTCCGCGCAGAACGCGGCGTACCTCGACACGAAGCGCGACCGGATGGGGCACCAGCTCCCCGCGCACCTCGAAGCGGGCAGCCCGCTGGCCTGACCGAGCGCCGGCCCGGCCCGACCCGGCCACGATCCAGCGGATTCGCAGGTTCACGACATCTGTCGTACGATGGTGGCCCCGTCACAAGCGGTACACCACCACGAACCGAACGCACCCGATCAGTGCCCGCGCCACCCCGCGCGAACCGATCGGTGTCCGCCGTCCGGAACACCGCTGCGCTCCCCCCGAGCGTCATCCACGGAGTCTCCTCACCCCATGTCCGCCGCACCGGCACCCGCATCCCCGAAGACCGCAGGCAACCCGCGCTCCCGCGTCGTGATCGCCAGCCTCGTCGGCACCTCCATCGAGTTCTACGACTTCTACGTCTACGCGACCGCCGCGGTCCTCGTCTTCCCGACGCTCTTCTTCCCGAACGAGGACCCGACGGCATCGCAGCTGTCCTCGTTCGTCACGTTCGCCCTCGCGTTCTTCGCCCGCCCGGTCGGGTCGATCATCTTCGGCCACTTCGGCGACCGCGTCGGCCGCAAGGCGACCCTCGTGGCGTCCCTGCTCGTGATGGGCACCGCGACGTTCCTCATCGGCTGCCTGCCGACGTTCGACTCGATCGGCATCTGGGCGCCGGTGCTCCTCGCGGTGATGCGCTTCGCCCAGGGCGTCGGGCTCGGTGGCGAGTGGTCGGGCGCGGCACTGCTCGCGACCGAGAACGCCCCGAAGGGCAAGCGCGGGGTGTTCGGCTCGATGCCGCAGCTCGGCGCCCCGATCGGCTTCCTGCTCGCCAACGGCCTGTTCATCGCGATCAACGCGGCGATGCCCGCCGGCGCCGACGGCACCCCGAACCCGGACTTCCAGGCCTGGGGCTGGCGACTCCCGTTCCTGCTGTCGGCCGTCCTGGTGATCGTGGGCCTCTACGTGCGGTTCAAGCTCGTCGAGTCGACGGTGTTCCGCGGCGTCCAGGAGTCCGGTTCGGTCGCCAAGGTCCCGCTCGGCCGGGTGTTCCGCACCTCGTGGCGCGCCGTGATCGTCGGCACCTTCGGCATGGTCGCGACCTACGTCCTCTTCTACTTCATGACGACGTTCACGCTGTCCTACGGCACCACGGGCGCCGAGGCCGGCCCCCTCGTCCCGAAGATCGGCCTCGGCTACACCCGTGGCGAGTTCCTCACGCTGCTCATGATCGGCGTCGTGTTCTTCGGCATCTTCACGCCGATCGCAGGCATCCTGGCCGACAAGTTCGGCCGTCGTCGCACGCTCATCCCGACCACGATCGGCATCGCGCTCTTCGGCCTGACGTTCCAGTTCTGGTTCGCCGCGTCGACCGGTCCGATCACGGTGGTGACGTTCCTGATCGTGGGACTGTCGCTGATGGGCCTGACGTTCGGTCCGATGGGCGCTCTCCTGCCGGAGCTCTTCCCGACGAACGTGCGGTACACGGGTTCGGCGATCGCCTACAACGTCGCGTCGATCCTCGGCGCCTCGCTCGCTCCGACCATCGCGCTCGCGCTGTGGCAGCCGGACGGCAACATCTTCCTGGTCGGGCTCTACCTCACGATCGCCGCGGTCGTGACGCTCGTCGCCCTGTTCTTCATCCGTGAGACGAAGAGCGCCGCGCTCGACGCGGCGGACACCGCCGGTGAACCGGACGCAGCACCGGTGGACGCGCGCGCCTGACGCGACCACCTGCGCAGACGGGAGGCGCGGTGCCGGCTGGCACCGCGCCTCCCGTCCGTCGTCAACCCGGGTTGACATCCATCGGTGCGTCAATGTAGGTTGACGCGCGTGGACCGACCGACCATCACGAGCCTCGCCGCCGGTGCAGCCGGAGACGACCCGTTCTCCGCCCTCGCCAGCGTGCGCGAACTCCGTCGTGAGCTCGACCGGACCGAGGAACTCGCGGCCCGACGTGCCCGGAACGCCGGCGCCTCGTGGCAGGAGATCGCGACGCTGCTCGGCGTCAGCCGCCAGGCAGTGCACAAGAAGTACGGCAGAAACTAGGAACACGATGAGCTCCCCCTTCGCCAGACCCAAGAAGACCGACGGTCCCCGCGCCACGTTCGGCCGACTGCTGAGCTACCTGTTCGAGAACAAGCCCGCGATGGTCGTCATCATCGTGCTGAGCGTCCTCGGTGCCGGTGCGTCCCTCGCGCAGCCGCTGCTCGTCAACCAGGTCATCACCGCCGTCCAGCACGGCAACACGCTGAGCACCCTCGTCTGGCTGCTCGTCGGACTCGTCATCGTCGCGGGCGTCCTCAACGGTGTGCAGCACTTCCTGCTGCAGCGCGCGGGTGAAGGCGTCGTCCTGTCCACCCGGCGGAAGCTCATCGCGCGCATCCTCAACCTGCCGATCTCCGAGTTCGACACGCGCCGCACCGGCGACCTCGTCTCCCGCGTCGGCAGCGACACGACACTGCTGCGCGCCGTGCTGACGCAGGGCCTCATCGAGTCGATCGGCGGCGCCCTGACGTTCATCGGCGCGATCATCGCGATGGCCGTCATCGACCCGCTGCTCCTCGGCATCGTCGTCGTCATCGTGCTCGTCGCGATCGTCGTCGTCGGCGGGCTCAGCCGCCGCATCCGCGTCGCGTCGAAGCGTGCGCAGGAGAAGGTCGGCGACCTCACCGCGGCGGTCGAACGCGGCATCGGTGCCGTCCGCACGATCCGTGCCGCCGGTGCCACCGAGCGCGAGGTGCACGAGGTCGACGGCCACGCGACCGAGGCCTACCGTCGTGGCCTCGACATCGCGCGGATGTCGGCGTTCGTCGTCCCCGTCGCGAGCATCGTCATGCAGGTCGCGTTCATCGCCGTCCTCGGCGTCGGTGGTGCGCAGGTCGCAGCCGGCACCATCACGATCGCGACGCTCATCACGTTCATCCTGCTGCTCTTCATGATGATCATGCCGCTCGGCCAGGCCATGGGCGCTGCCGTCGCCGTCGCCCAGGCGCTCGGTGCGCTCGGCCGGATCGAGGAGATCCTGCACCTCCCGACCGAGGCGCAGGACGACCAGGCCGTCCGCGTCGCCGCCGCGGTGGAGAGCGACGACGCGATCGCCTTCGAACACGTGTCGTTCCGGTACGCGCGTCCGGCCCAGGCCTCCGGTGCGGACGGCGCCGAGCCGGCCGTCGACGACGACACCGCCTCCGACGACGTGGTGCTGCACGACGTGTCCTTCCGGGTCCCCCGCGGGTCACGCGTCGCACTCGTCGGTCCGTCCGGCGCGGGCAAGTCGACCACGCTCGCCCTCATCGAACGGTTCTACGACCCGACCGACGGCGTCATCCGGCTCGGCGGCGTCGACGTCCGTGGCCTCGACCGCGCCGAGCTGCGCGCGCAGATCGGGTACGTCGAACAGGACGCTCCGGTGCTCGCCGGCACGATCCGGGCGAACCTGCTGCTCGGTTCACCGGACGCCACCGAGGACGACTGCGTCCGCGTGCTCGAGGCCGTCAACCTCGGCGAGGTCCTGCACCGCGACCCCCGCGGCCTCGACGCCCAGGTCGGCGAGGACGGCGTCATGCTCTCCGGCGGTGAACGGCAGCGGCTCGCGATCGCCCGGGCACTCCTCGCCGCTCCGCCGATCCTGCTGCTCGACGAGTCCACCTCGTCGCTCGACGGCGTCAACGAGCAGAAGATGCGCCTCGCGATCGACGCCGTGGCCGAGGACCGCACGCTGCTCGTGATCGCGCACCGGCTGTCCACGGTGGTGGACTCGGACGTGATCGTCGTGCTCGAGCACGGCCGGGTCGTCGGCGTCGGGACCCACTCGGAACTCGTCGAGTCGACGCCGCTCTACCGCGACCTGGCGAAGCACCAGCTGCTCGTCTGAAGCCGCGGAGGGCCACCGCCCGACTTCCGCGCGCTGGGGTCAGAGGAGCGCGCCGTCGGGGTTCGCCAGTCCCTCGTCCATGTCGCTGTGGTCGACGTGCCCACCTGCGGCGCGGATCTCGTCGAGCGCCCGCGCGCTGCGGGCGTCGTCCACCCCGACCACGAGGTCGTCGTAGACGGCGACGTCGTATCCCGCAGCCCGGGCGTCGAGCGCCGATGCCCGCACGCAGTGGTCGGTGGCGATGCCGACCACGTCGATCGTGACGACGCGGTGCTCGGCCATGACCTCGGGCAGCGGGACGCCGTCCTCGGTGCGCGCCTGGAACGCCGAGTAGTCCGGCGTGCCCTGCCCCTTGAAGACGTGCACGTCGATCGGAGCGGTGTCGAGCCGCGGGTGGTACTCGGCCCCCGCGGTCCCGGCGACGCAGTGCACCGGCCAGGTCGTCTCGTAGTCCGGACCCTCGGGACCGGCGAAGTGGCCGCCGTTGTCGTCGTCGCCGTGGTGCCAGTCGCGGGAGCCGACGATGAGGTCGTACTCGTCGGCGTGCCGACCGAGGAACGCGGTGATGCGTCGCGCGAGGTCGTCCCCGCCGGTCACACCGAGGGCACCGCCCTCGGTGAAGTCGTTCTGGACGTCGACGACGAGGAGTGCCCTGGACATGGGTCCATCCAACACCCGCGGCCTCAGGAGCCGGTGAGCCTGCTCCCGCACGAGTACGTCGCCGCCGTCACCCCGTCGAGTGCGGGCAGCGCCGCGGCCCGCGAGGACCCGATCGCGTAGAAGGCGAACGTCAGCCGGGTGCCGTCGGCCGCGTCGATGTAGCCGCCGAGGGTGTTCGCGCTGTCGATCCACCCGGTCTTCGCGTGCACCTTGCCCCGGGCGACCGCGTTCGCCCCGGTGAACCGACTGGCCAGCGTGCCGGACTGCCCGGACACCGGCAGGGCGTTCGCGAGCGTCCCGAGGCCCTTCGCACCGGCGGCGACCTGCACCATGAGGTGCGCGACGAAGTTCGGCGACACGGCGTTCGCGGCGCTCTCCCCCGAGCCGTCCTTGATGACGATGCCGGCCGGGTCGACGCCGTACGACTTCAGGGCCGCCTGGTACACGGCGGTGAGCGAGGCTGCGGAGCCGTCCGAGCCGGACTCCTTCGACGAGATCCGCGCGAGCATCTCGGCGAGGGTGTTGTCCGAGTTCGGGATCATCTGCCCGATGAGCGTCGACACCGGCTGCGAGGAGACCGTGGCGATCGTGTCCGTGCTGGTCGTGGCACGTTTGACGATCTGCGCGTTCCCCGCACCGGCGACCCCGGCGTTCGCGAGGGCCGTGCGGAACAGGTCGCCGGCGCGACCGACCGGGTCGGTGGAGCGCGGCGACGTCTGGGCGCCGGGGTTCGCGCGGTCACCGTCGACCATGAGCGCCGTGACGTTCGGCTGGTAGCCGATCGTCCGCTCGCTCACCGGCCAGGTGGGGTCCCAGGCGTCGGCGTCGTTCCAGTACGTGTCGTCCGTGACGATCGTCGTCACCGGGGTGGTGCCGAGCTTCGCCTTCACCTGCTGGGCGAGCTGCGCGAGCGTCGGGGCGCCCGGGTACACCGTCGCTCCGCCTGCCGAGAGCGTGGCGTCGCCGTGGCCGACGAGGGCGATCGCACCGCCGGACTCCTTCGTCACGGTGGTCGGGATGCGGTGGTCGCCGCCGAGGACGGCCAGCGCGGTCGCCGTCGTCAGGGTCTTCATCACGCTGCCGGTCTGTGCGGCCTCGTCACCGTTGCGCGAGAACAGCACCTCGCCGGTCTTCGCGTTCATGACGTACCCCTCGAACGCGCCGAGGCCGCTCGCCGAGGCGGCGTTCGTGATCGTGCAGGTCCGGAGGGCGGAGGGGCCCGCGGCGTCGTCCGGCACCGTGCGGCCGCTCGGCGTCGGTGTCGGGGTGGGGGCGGCCGTCGTCGGTGCCGGGCTGCTCGACGCGGTAGCGGACGCCGTCGCGGCCGCCGTGGTCGTCGGGGTCGGCATCGTCGCCGCCGCCACGGCCACGGCACCGCCGGACCCGAGCACGAGCACGGTCGCGAGGCCACCCGCGATCCACGGCACCGGGCGGCGGGCGAACGAGGCGCGGACGGCGGTGCGCGCGTCGCGGAGGCGGTCCGCGACGCCGCGCGGTGAAGGCTGCTGGTCGGACATCGCGAACGATCCTACGGAACTGCGGGAGGAGCCTCCAGGCCCACTTTCCGGATCCGGACGTTCCGCGCCCTGCCGGACGTCAGCCGTCGGTCGGTCGCGTCAGCCGTCGGCCGGGTACCGGACGCCGACCTGTCGGCGAGCCTCGTCCATGAGGGCCATGATCGCGACCGTCTCCTCGGGGTCCATCGGGCCGCCCTCGTGGGTGCCGGACTCGACCATCGACTCGAACGCGCGGACCTCGTGCGCGTAGCCGGTGAGCTCCTCACGCCCGTCGAACTCCTCGACGACGTTCCCGTCGCGGTCGCGGAGCCGCCAGGTCGTCGGCGTGAACCACGTCGAGTCCAGGTCGATGCGGCCGTCCTCGCCGATGACCGACGCGGTGTTCGGACTGCGGAGGTCGAGCCCGAAGTGGAGCATCGACTGCGTCCCGCCCTCGTGCGTCAGCACCAGGCCCATCTGGGTGTCGACGCCCTGCTCGCTCAGGGTGCCCGCGGCGACGACCGACGTGGGGAGGCCGAGGACGTCGACCGCGAAGGAGATCGGGTAGATGCCGAGGTCGAGCATCGCGCCACCGCCGAGTGCCGGGTCGTTCAACCGGTGTGCCGGGTCGGACGGCAGCGCCTGGTGGTGGGTCGCCTCGACGAGCCGGACCCGCCCGATGCGGCCCTCGGCCACGAGCTCGCGGATCATCGACATCTGCGGGAGGAAGCGCGTCCACATCGCCTCCATGACGGCGACGTCGGCGCGCCGGGCGGCGTCGACCACCAGGCGGGCCTCGTCCGCCGTGATCGTGAAGGCCTTCTCGACGAGGACGTGCTTGCCGGCCTCGATGGCGAGCAGTGCGTCCGCCGCGTGCCGCGAGTGCGGTGTCGCGACGTACACGGCGTCGACGCCGTCGTCGGCGACGAGGTCCTCGTACGAGCCGTGCGCCCGCGGGATCCCGAACTCGGCCGCGAACGTCTCGGCGCTCGCGAGCGTCCGGCTGCCGACCGCGACGAACTCGACCCCCGCGGCCGTGCAGTCGCCCACGAAGGACCGTGCGATGCCGCCCGTACCGATGACTCCCCAGCGAACCGTCATGGGACCTGTCTACCAGGGGCCACGGTCGGCACACCGCGGTCCGCCCGCAGCACCTTGGTATGGACTGCACTGGTGATTGCCAGCTAGCGTGCTGCTGCACCCCCTGAACGGGGGTCCCGCGGTCGCGTCCGACGGCCGCTCCCCCAGCAGAAAGCGATCAGGTCCTCCATGCGCCGATCCGTCCTGTCCGTCGTCGCCACGAGCGCGGCCATCGTCATCACCTCGACCCTCGTCGGTGTCACCCCGGCGACCGCGCACGGCTGGGGATCGCCCGGACACGGCTGGGCACCGCCGGGACACTCGGCCGACGCGGGACTGCAGCCCCGGACGCAGTTCACGATGGCGGCCGACGGTTCCTCCGGCGCGAGCCAGGGCGGCGAGGGCATCCCGAACATCGACTCGGTCAAGAAGACCATCGCGACGTACTACGGCGACCCCGGCACCGGACTCGCCAACCGCACCGACTCCCCCTACATCCGCGAGATGCGGTCCATCGTCGACCGGCAGAGCGCCCAGCTGCAGCGCATCCACGACGCCGCGGTCCGTCGCGGCGAGAAGCCCGCGATCGTCCTCGACGCCGACGACACGACGCTGTGGACCTACGACATGGAGGTCGCGGACATGCACTTCGTGTTCGACCCGGCCCGCCAGGACGAGTGGGTGCAGGACGAGCGCTTCCCCGCGACGCCGTCGATGGTCGGCTTCGTGAACCGGGCGCAGTCGCTCGGGTTCACGGTCTTCGGACTCACCGGTCGGAACGACGACCAGAAGGCCGCCACCGTCCAGAACCTGTCGAAGGTCGGCTACACCGCGTTCGCCCAGGACCGCTTCTTCACGAAGTGGACCGGAGTCGGTGCGTCCCAGCAGCCGTCGTACATCACCTGTGCCACGGCGAAGTGCACGACCGTCGAGTACAAGGCGCTCACGCGGAAGCACATCGAGCAGGACCTCGGCTACGACATCACGCTCAACGTCGGTGACCAGTGGAGCGACCTGCAGGGCGGGTACGCCGACCGCTCGGTGAAGCTGCCGAACCCGACCTACTACCTTCCCTCGGCCGACCTGCCCGGCGTGTCCGAGCCGCGGCTGACGCCCCGCACGCACTTCACCATGGCCGCGGACGGCTCCTCCGGCGCCACCCAGAGCGGCGAGGGCATCCCGAACATCGACTCGGTGAAGTCGACCATCGCGACGTACTACGGCGACCCCGGCACGGGCCTCGCCAACCGCACCGACTCCCCGTACATCCGCGAGATGCGGTCCATCGTCCGGAAGCAGGCTCCCGTCGTCGCCGCTCAGTGCGCCGTCGGCCGGAAGCTCCACCGCAACCCCGCCATCGTGCTCGACGCCGACGACACCACCCTGTGGACCTACGACATGGAGGTCGCCGACATGCACTTCGTCTTCGATCCCGCCCGCCAGGACGAGTGGGTGCAGGACGAGCGCTTCCCTGCCACCCCGTCGATGACCTCGCTCGTGTCGATCGCCCAGCGCTCCGGCTGCACGATCATCGGGCTCACCGGGCGCAACGACGACCAGAAGACCGCCCCGATCGAGAACCTGCAGAAGGTCGGCTACCCGCAGTTCGCGGCGACGCAGCGCGGCACGCAGACGTACTACACGAAGTGGACGGGCGTCGGGGCCTCGCAGCAGCCGTCGTACATCACCTGCGCCACGGCGAAGTGCACCACCGTCGAGTACAAGTCGCAGACCCGTGCGCACATCGAGTCGCGCTCGGGTGGGCGCTACGACGTGGTGGCGAACTTCGGCGACCAGTACAGCGACCTGCTCGGTGGGTCGGCGGACCGGAGCGTGAAGCTGCCGAACCCGACGTACTACCTGCCCTGAGGCCGGGTCGGGCCGGGCGCGCAGGCACCTGGCCCGGCTCGGGCCCGGCGCCCGGCCCCCGGCGCCCGGCTCGGGCCCGGCGCCCGGGTCGGGAAGCAGAAAGCCCCGGTCAGACACTGTCTGACCGGGGCTTCTCGGAGCCGCCTGTCGGAATCGAACCGACGACCTATTCATTACGAGTGAATCGCTCTGCCGACTGAGCTAAGGCGGCGGACGCTCCGTTGCCGGAGCGGCACGGGACACGACTATACAGGTTCAGACGAGCGAACGCGAAACGAGCGCGTCGAGGTCGGCGAACGACCGTTCGAGCTCGTCGACGAGGTGGGTGTCCGACCCCGCGTCCGACCACTCCCACCACGCGTGCCGCAGCGCAGCCAACGCCACGAGGGACGCCAGCCGCGCCCGACGACGCCGCTCCGGGGTCTCGCCGGAGGCGTCCGGAGCTCCGTCCGCAGCCGCCGCGAAGCGCGCCACGATGGCCCCCTCGATCGCCGCCTGGAACTCCTTCATCGACTCCATCCGCCGACTGAAGAGCTCCGGCGCGGCGCGGAGCACCTGCTGCCGCTCCTCGATCAGCCCACGCTCCTCGATGAGTTCGCGCGTCGAGTGCACGAGCAACGCCCCGAGGTCGGCCAGCAGGTCGCCCGTCGGCCCACCGGCCACGAAGTCCGCGAGGGTGTCGTCGTCCGGCAGCGTGGGATCGTCGCCGAGGATCGCGCCTTCCTTGTTCGGGAAGTAGTTGAAGAACGTCCGCGGCGACACGTCCGCACGCCGCGAGATCTCGTCGACCGTCACCGCCGCGAGCCCCTCCTCGATCGCGATGCGGAGCGCGGCCTGCTGGATCGCGAGTCGGGTGGCGCGGCGCTTCCGCTCGCGCAGGCCGGGTTCTGCGTCGGACATGCGGTGATTGTCCCATGCGCGGGGGCGCGGGCGGATGGGGAACGTCACAGGGTGCGGTTCGGGACGGCCTGGAGGCGCGGTGCGAGCGCGTCCTGCGTCTCACCTCGGGCAGGTGGTCCGGCCCAGGGCGCGGGTCAGCGGCGCGCGCGGGCGATGGTGACGAGCAGCGCCTCGAGCGCGAGGAGGGCCGCCACGTTCGCGGCGATGCGCTGCCGAGCGAGCGCGATGGCGTCGAGCACCTCGAGCGCAGCGGCCGGGGGCACCGACTGCAGCGCGTGGTCGAGCTGTTCCCGCATCGCGAGGTTCACCGGTTCCGCCGGCGCCCCGAGCCTGAGCAGCAACAGGTCACGGTACAGCGACGAGACATCAACGAGGATCCGGTCCAGCCCGTCCCGGAGGCTCCGCGTCGCCCGACGCTTCTGGTCTTCCTCGAGCAGGCGCAGCTGCGAACGGAGTGCCGGCGGGATCGTGCCGCCGGGCTCGATGCCGAGCGAGCGCATCGCGGCGTCACGTTCCTCGGCGTCGCGCTGCTGCGTGATCGCCTTGGCGTCCTCGTCGGCGACGGCGAGCAGGTCGGCGGCGGCCATCACGGCGTCTCCGACGGTCCGGACGCCGAGCACCGTGCTGAGCGTGCGGCGTCGACGGTCGCGGGCGTCCTCGCTGGTGGCGAGACGCTGTGCCATGCCGATGTGGCTCTGCGCCTGGCGTGCGGCGTCCATCGCGAGGACGCGGTCCACACCGGTCCGGGTGACGAGCAGGTCTGCGACGGACTCGATGCCCGGCACGCGGAGGCGGACCGACCGCACGCGCGACCGGATCGTCGGCAGCAGGTCGGCCTCGCTCGGGGCGCAGAGGATCCACACGGTGCGCTCCGGCGGTTCCTCGAGCGCCTTGAGGAGCAGGTTCGACGTGCGTTCCGTCATGCGGTCCGCGTCCTCGATGATCACCACGCGGTACCGGCCGACGGAGGGCGAGTAGTGCGACGACGTGACGAGCTGCCGGATCTCGTCGATGGTGATGATGACCCGCTGCGTGGTCAGGACCGAGACGTCGGGGTGGGTCTTCGCGGTGATCTGCTGGAGCGTGTGGTCGTCGTCGGGACCGTTGCCGACGAGTGCGGCGGCGAAGGCGGACGCGACGTTCGACCGGCCGGAGCCGGGAGGCCCGGTGATCAGCCACGAGTGCGTCATGCCACCGGTGCCGTCGGGCGACTCGGCCGCGTTGCGGAGCGACGCGACCGCTTCCTCTTGCCCAGTCAGGCCGTCCCACACGCTCACGGGATCATCCTGCCAGCCGCCACCGTCATCCCTCGACGATCCCGACCAGTGGAGCGACCGCGGCACGGATCGCGCGCTGGACGTCCGTGGCCGGGGCGGACGCGTCCACGACGAGGAAGCGCTCGGGCTCGGCGGCGGCCATGTCGAGGAACGCCTGGCGGACCGTCTCGTGGAACGTCTCGGCCTCGGACTCGAGTCGGTCGAAGGTGTCCCCGCGCGCCGCGGCCACCCGCGCACGCCCGACGGTGACGTCGAGGTCGAGCAGGATCGTGCGGTCCGGCGTGAGCCCGTCCGACGCCCAGTCCGACACCGAACGGATGTGCTCGGCGCCGAGGCCGCGCGCGACCCCCTGGTACGCCACCGAGGAGTCGATGTACCGGTCCTGCAGCACCACGTCGCCGCGAGCGATGGCGGGGCGGACGAGGGTCTCGATGTGGTGCGCGCGATCGGCCGCGTAGAGCAGGGCCTCGGCTCGTGGCGCGACGTGGCCGCGCTCGTGCAGGACGATCTCGCGGATCCGCGTGCCGAGGTCGGTGCCGCCCGGTTCACGGGTGCGCACCACGGTCCGGCCGTGCTCCTCGAGCCAGGCCGTCAGCAGCTCCGCCTGGGTCGTCTTGCCCGCACCGTCGCCGCCCTCGAGCGTGATGAACCGGCCGGTCACTTCTTCTTGGCCGCCGGCTTCCGCGCCGGTGCCTTCTTCTTCACCGGCCCCTTGGCGCGCTTGTCCGCGATGAGCTGCACGGCGCGGGCGTGGTCGACCGCCTCGACGTCCTCGCCGCGCGGGATCGTCGCGTTGGTCTCGCCGTCCGTGACGTAGGGACCGAACCGGCCGTCCTTCATCTTGATCGGCTTGCCGGACACCGGGTCGGCGTCGAACTCCTTGAGCGCTGCGCTCGCCGAGCTGCGGCCGCCGTACTTGGGCTGGGCGAAGAGCTCGAGCGCACCGGGGAGGTCGATGTCGAAGATCGCGTCCTCGCCCGGCAGGGTCCGGGTGTCCGTGCCCTTCTTGAGGTACGGACCGTAGCGGCCGTTCTGCGCGGTGATGTCGTCGCCGGACTCGGGGTCCTTGCCGACGACCCGCGGCAGGTCGAGCAGCTTCAGCGCCGTCTCGAGGTCGACCGTCTGCGGGTCCATCGACTTGAAGAGGGACGCCGTGCGCTCCTTGGGCGCCGCGGGCTTCTTCGTGGTCTTCTTCGCCGGTGGCTTCTTCGCGGCACCCTTCGCGGTGGTCTTCGCTGCGGGCTCCGCCTCGGCGGCGGCCGGCGTGGCCTGCGCGTCGAGCACCTCGCCCGTCGCGGCGTCGACCGCGGGTTCCGGCTCCGGGGTGCGCTCGGTCACGTACGGCCCGAACCGGCCGTCCTTCGCGAGGACCTCTTTTCCGGTCTCGGGGTTGATGCCGACGACGCGGTCACCGAGCACCGGGGCGTCCACGAGCTCGCGGGCCTTCTCGGCGGTGAGCTCGTCGGGAGCGAGGTCCTCGGGCACGTTGACGCGACGGGGCTTCTCGGGGTCGTCGCTCGGCACCTCGATGTAGGGGCCGTAGCGACCGATGCGGAGGGTCAGCCCCGGCGCCAGTTCGACGGAGTTGATCTCGCGCGCATCGATCTCGCCGAGGTTGTCGATGACCGTGCGGAGCCCGCGCTGGTCACCACCACCGAAGTAGAACTCCTTGAGCCAGTCGACCCGGTCGGCGTCGCCGTTCGCGATCCGGTCGAGGTCGGCTTCCATGTCGGCCGTGAACTGGTACTGCACGAGGTCACCGAAGTACTCCTCGAGCAGCCGGACCACGCTGAACGCGATCCAGTTCGGCACGAGCTGGGTCCCGCGCAGCGACACGTAGCCGCGGTCGATGATCGTCGGGCTGATCGTCGGGAAGGTCGACGGGCGACCGATGTCGAGGTCTTCGAGCGTCTTGATGAGGCTCGCCTCGGTGTAGCGCGGCGGCGGGGTGGTGTCGTGCCCCTTCGCGACGACGTCGTCGACGGCGAGGTGCTCGCCTTCCTTGACGTCCGGCAGCGCCACGTCGTTGCCCGAGCGGTCCGAGGACTCGTGGCGGTCCTCGTCCTTGCCCTCTTCGTAGGCGTTGAGGAACCCGCGGAAGGTGATGACCGTGCCGGACGCCGTGAACTCGGCGTCGGTGCCGTTCGCCGTGGCCGGGATGCCCTCGACGGACTCCCCGGAGGAGATGCCGAGCACGATCGACGCCGTGGAGCCCTTGGCGTCCGCCATCTGCGACGCGATGGTGCGCTTCCAGATGAGGTCGTAGAGGCGCCACTCGACACCGGTCAGCGTCCCCTCGAGCTGCGACGGAGTGCGGAACGTGTCGCCGGCGGGGCGGATCGCCTCGTGCGCTTCCTGCGCGTTCTTGCTCTTGCTCGCGTAGACGCGCGGCTTGTCCGGCACGGTCGCGGCGCCGTAGAGGTCTGCCGCCTGCTTGCGAGCGGCGTCGAGCGCCTGCTTCGACAGGTTGACCGAGTCCGTACGGATGTAGGTGATGTAGCCGTTCTCGTACAGCGTCTGCGCCGCACGGGCGGTCTGTCGCGGCGAGAGGCGGAGCTTGCGCGCCGCTTCCTGCTGCATGGTCGACGTCGTGAACGGTGCTGCCGGGCGGCGCGTGTAGGGCTTCGACTCGACGCTGCGGACGGTGGCGTCACCGGCACGCTCGAGCACGGTGGTGAGCGCGGCCGCGGCGGCTTCGTCGAGGCGGACGGCCTCGCCCTTCAGGGCACCGCGGTCGTCGAAGTCACGACCGGAGGCGACCCGGGTCCCCTGGACCCGCGCGAGTCGAGCGGTGAAGGCGGCGTCGCCCTCCTTCTCGAAGCGCGCGCTGAGGTCCCAGTAGTTGGCGGACACGAACGCGAGGCGTTCGCGCTCACGGTCGACGACGAGACGCGTGGCAGCGGACTGCACGCGGCCGGCCGAGAGCCCCGGACCGATCTTGCGCCAGAGCACGGGCGAGACCTCGTACCCGTAGAGACGGTCGAGGATGCGGCGGGTCTCCTGCGCGTCGACGAGCGCGGTGTCGAGTTCACGGGTGGCTTCCTGCGCGCGCTGGATCGCCTCCTTCGTGATCTCGTGGAAGACCATGCGCTTGACCGGCACCTTGGGCTTCAGGACCTGCAGCAGGTGCCACGCGATGGCCTCGCCTTCGCGGTCCTCATCAGTTGCGAGGTAGAGCTCGTCGGCTTCCTTGAGCGCACGCTTCAGCTCGGAGACGGTCTTCTTCTTCGCGTCCGAGACGACGTAGTAGGGCTCGAAGCCGTTGTCGACGTCGACCGAGAACTTGCCGAGCGAGCCCTTCTTGAGCTCCGCCGGCAGGTTCTTGGGCTCGACGAGGTCCCGGATGTGTCCGACGGACGCCTGGACCTCGTATCCGTCACCGAGGTATTGCGCGATCGTCTTGGCCTTCGCGGGGCTCTCGACGATGACGAGCTTCTTCGTGCCTGGCACGTGTCTCCTTGATCGATGGTGCGCGTCGGCCCTGGACGACGAGCGCGTCCGGGTCGACCGGGGCACCGATGACCGGGGGCCGACAGGCACACCATACACATAGTGTTCGGGCTGGTCGTCCGCCGGACCGGCGACTGCGACTGCGCCCACGGCGAACGGTCCGCCGCCGACCACGACCCGGACCCGCGCGGCGGAGGCAGCCGTCCCGCAGGTGTCGACGGCTGCCTGGTTCCGCGCTGCCACGCGCGTCGCGACGGAACAGGGTTCGCCCGGGACGAGCCCGACGAGGGCCGCCGCCGCCGCGAGCGCCGAGGCATCGGCAGCGGCCTGGGCGCGGATCGTGGCCACGCGCAGTCCGGCTCCGGCGAGCGCCGCGGTCAGGACGACGAGGACGATGCCGACGACCGCCGAGAGGAGGACCGCGGCGGACCCGCGCTCGTTCACCGTCCGTCCTCCGCAGCGCAGCCGGTGGCACGGAGCGGGACGGCGTCGAACGGCCCCGCGGCCCCTCGTGCTGCCCGGACGCAGACTACGCCTCCGTCGCGGTCCACCGTCATGCCGGCCCCGGGTGCGAGGTGCTCGAGGGCTGCGCGCCCGGCGTCGTCGTCCCCGCGACCGAACGCTCGTGCCGCCGTGGCCGCCGCGAGCTGGAGGCGTCCGAGGCCGTCGACGACGAGCACCGCGGCGACGAGCGAGGTCAGGACGAGTGCCACGACGGGGAGCACGACCGCGAACTCGACGCTCACGGTGCCGCGCTCCCCGTCCGCCGCCGGGCGCGGGTCAGAGGGACAGCGCACCACGGACGAGTTCCGTGAGGATGCTCTGCACTTCTCCGGAGCGCATCACGGCGACGAGGACCCCGGCGAACGCGACGGCGGCGAGGATCACCACCGCGTACTCGGCCGTCGCCGATCCCCGGTCGTCGTCGAGTCGTCGCCGGAGTCGGGCGCCGAGGGGCTGGCGGTGCGTGCTGGGTGTGTCGGTCATGTGACTGTCCTTCCTGATGCGGTGCGATGCGATGCGATGCGATGCGATGCGATGCGATGCGATGCGATGCGACCAGCCTCGCCGCGGGCGTCCCTCGACACGGGACCGGTCACCGGATCTGTGGAGGATCAGCCGACGTCGACGACGGTGGAGGAGAGGACCCCGACCACCACCGGGACGACCCCGACGAGCACGAACGCGGGGAGGACGCACACCCCGAGCGGCAGGACGAGCCGGACCGCGAGTCGTTCCGCAGCGGCGAGTCCCGCGGCGGCGACGTCGTCGCGGACGTCCTCTGCAGCGGCGCGGAGGAGCGACGCCGCCGGGACCCCGGCACGCTGCGCGAGTGCGAGGACCTCCCGGAGGTGTTCGCCGTCCGCAGCACGGCACGGTCGGTCGGCGAAGGCGGTCCGCACGGCCGCTCCCCCGTCCGCCCACGACCCACCGCCGGACACCGCGACCGCCCACGCGTCGAGCAGCACGCCCGGCAGGTGCCCGTCGGGCGTCGCCGCACGGACGAGGCGCGCGGTCCACGCCCGCCCCAGCAGGACCAGCGCGGTGGAGAGGACGACGCAGGTCCAGCCGACCGGCGACGCCACGAGCACCTGGACGGCACCCGATCCCCAGGTCGACCCGAGCGCGAGGCCGAGCAGCGGCAGCGCGAGCACCACCCGGGCGCTCGCTCGTGGACCGGCGAGTGCCACGAGGACGGCGCGGTCCGACGCCGCCGACCGCCGGAGCGCTCCGGCGAGTGCGCGGACGGTGCCCGCCGACGGTGCCCCGGTGTGTTCGGCGACGCGGAGCACGGCGGCGACGTCCTGCCACGCGGGGCCGGCGTCCTGCGGGAAGCCGCCCACCAGTGCCCACGCCCGGGTGGGTGGGACGCCGGCGGCGACGAGCGTCGCGACCCGGTCCAGCGTCCGGGCCGCCGCCGCTGGGTCGAGCGCCGCGCGCCGTGGGCGCACCGACCGTCTCACCGCGACCGGTCCACCGGACGGACCACGAGCCTCCCGTCCGGACCGACACGGAACGCACCCACCGCACCCAGCCGCCGCCGACCCGCGTGCCGCTCGACGTGCACCACCAGGTCGAGCGCACTGACCGTCTGCCGGGCGAGCGCCTCCGGCCCGAGCCCGGCGAGCGCACCGAGTGCCTCGAGCCGTGCCGCCACGTCGGCGATCCCGTTGGCGTGCACCGTCCCCGCTCCCCCGTCGTGCCCGGTGTTCAGGGCGGAGAGGAGCTCGCGGACCTCGGCGCCCCGGCACTCCCCGACGACGATGCGGTCGGGTCGCATGCGGAGCGCTTCGCGGACGAGCCGGTCGAGGCCGAGCGCACCGGCACCCTCGGCGTTCGCCTGCCGGGCCTCGAGCGTGACGACGTGCGGGTGGTCGATCCGGAGTTCGGCGACGTCCTCGACGGTGACGATCCGCTCGTCGGGCGGGACGGCCGCCAGCATCGCGGCGAGCATGGTGGTCTTGCCGCTCCCGGTCGCGCCGGTGACGAGCACGTTGCGGCGCTCGTCGACCGCTCGCTCGAGGACCGACCGAGGGACGCGCGCGAACGCTCCGAGCGCCTCGAGCGACTGCAGGGTCGGGCGTGTCGGCGCGGGCAGTCGGATCGAGACCGCGGTCCCGCCGACGGACACGGGTGCGAGCACGACGTGCACACGGATGCCGTCGCCGTGGCGGACGTCGACGCAGGGCGTGGTCTCGTCGACGTGCCGCCCGCCCCGTGCCACGAGTTCGGTCGCGAGTTCCCGCACCCGCCGTTCGGGCAGCTCGGGTCCGGCTCGTTCGAGCCCGTGCCCCCGGTCGACCCACGTCCCGCGGCCGCCGACCACGAGGACGTCGGTGACGCCTGCGTCGCCGACGAGCGCGGCGAGCTCCTCGAACTCGGTGGCGACGACGTCCCGACTCCGGATCGGTCGCGTGGCGCCGGGCAGGAACGGGGCGTCGGCACGGTGTCGGTGCATGCGACCAGAGAGTAGGGAACGGCCGTCGCCGCTCGGAGGTCCGCTCCACCTTCTGTGGAGAGCTGCCCGCTCGGCGAGCAACGGACCGTTTTGTACCCCGGCACGCAATGCCGTACCCCACTCGGTGTCCCTGCGTCGGAACACCCGCACGCCACGGCCCACCGAGCGGGGCCGAGTCCGGTTGTGCAACACGTGTCGAATAAACCGATGCGCCGTTCCATGCAGGAGCATGGACAGGTCTGTCCACGCTTCGGCATGCCCGCGCGGATCGACGCGTGTCACCGACCACGAGCGCGGTCATCCGTGGCACGAACCGGCCCGGAAACGAGAAGAGGCGGCACCGGTTGGGGGGAACAGTGCCGCCTTGACATCGGTGGATTGGGGGGAATCCGAACCGTTGCCGCCGGAAACGAGTCCAGCGGGAACTACTGTACCCCATGATCGGCCTCCGGAAGCAACCCCCGGATGGACTTCTGGGCGTGCCGCGGTGCACGCCCAGAGCGAACAGGGCCGCCACGGCCGCACACGCCCCCGCCGACCCGCGCCCATGCCGAGGGGTAGTCTCCGACTGCACCCCTGCCGCAACGACGCGAAAGGACATCGATGTCCGCTCCGACCCAGGCCGACCCCCGCAACGACGGAGCCCCCGGCAGCCCGGACACCCCGGACGCCGGCCGAGACGCCACGTTCCCCCCGTCGCCGGAGTTCGTCGCCGACGCCGTCGCACACGAGGACCTGCACGAGGCCGCCTCCGCCGACCGCGAGGCGTTCTGGGCGGACCAGTCCCGCGCGCTCCTCGACTGGCGGACGCCGTTCACCCAGACCCTCGACTGGTCCGGAGCCCCGTTCGCGAAGTGGTTCGCCGACGGCACGCTCAACGTCGCCGAGAACTGCCTCGACCGGCACGTCCGCGCGGGCAACGGCGACCGGGTGGCGATCCACTTCGAGGGCGCTCCCGGTGACACCCGACGCATCACCTACGCCGAGCTGACCGCCGACGTGCAGCGCGCCGCGAACATGCTCACCGACCTCGGCGTCGGGCAGGGCGACCGCGTCGTCGTCTACCTCCCCCTCATCCCCGAGGCCGTCGTCACGATGCTCGCCGTCGCCCGCATCGGCGCCGTGCACTCGGTCGTGTTCGGTGGCTTCAGCGCCGAGAGCCTCCGCGCCCGCATCGAGGACGCCGGCGCGAAGCTCGTCGTCACGGCCGACGGCGGCTGGCGCCGTGGCGCGGTCTCAGCACTCAAGCCCGCGGTCGACGAGGCACTCGAGGGCGAGGGCACCGACAGCGTCGAGCACGTCCTCGTCGTCAAGCGCGGCGGCAACGACATCGCCTGGAACGAGCGCGACCTCTGGTGGCACGACGAACTGGCGAAGGCGGACCCCACCCACGAGGCGCAGGCCTTCCCCGCCGAGACGCCCCTCTTCATCCTCTACACCTCGGGCACGACCGGGAAGCCGAAGGGCATCGTGCACACCTCCGGCGGGTACCTGACCCAGGCGGCGTACACGCACAAGAACGTGTTCGACATGCACCCGGAGAAGGACGTCTACTGGTGCACCGCCGACATCGGCTGGATCACCGGGCACTCCTACGTCGTCTACGGCCCCCTCGCGAACGGCGTCACGCAGGTGCTCTACGAGGGCACCCCGGACGAGCCGAAGCCCGGCCGCTGGTGGGACATCGTCGACGCGTACGGCGTCACGGTCCTCTACACCGCGCCGACCGCGGTCCGCGCCGCGATGAAGGCCGGCCGCGCGGTCCCGGAGGCCCGCAGCCTCGAGACCCTCCGCCTGCTCGGCAGCGTCGGCGAACCGATCAACCCCGAGGCGTGGAACTGGTACCGCCAGGTCATCGGCCACGACCGCACGCCCATCGTCGACACGTGGTGGCAGACCGAGACCGGCGCCATCATGATCTCCGCGCTCCCCGGCGTCACGAAGCTCAAGCCCGGTGCCGCCCAGACACCGCTGCCCGGCATCGTCGCCGAGATCGTCGACGACGACGGCCACCGCGCCGACCCCGGCGAGAGCGGCTACCTCACCATCACCGAGCCGTGGCCGTCGATGGCACGCGGCATCTGGGGTGACCCGGACCGCTTCGTCGAGACCTACTGGTCACGCTTCCCCGGTCGGTACTTCGCGGGCGACGGCGCCCGACTCGACGGCCAGGGCGACATCTGGATCCAGGGCCGCGTCGACGACGTCATGAACGTGTCGGGACACCGCCTGTCGACGGCCGAGATCGAGTCGGCCCTCGTCGGGCACGAGGGCGTGGCCGAGGCCGCGGTCGTCGGTGCCGCCGACGAGACGACCGGGCAGGCGGTCGTCGCCTACGTCATCCTCACGTCGGAAGCGGCGGCCGACGTCGACCGCGAGTCCGCCGCCGCGGAGCTCCGGAACTGGGTGGGCAAGCGGATCGGCGCCATCGCGAAGCCCCGGCAGGTGGTGATCGTGCCCGAGCTGCCGAAGACACGCTCCGGCAAGATCATGCGTCGCCTGCTCCGCGACGCGGCCGAGGGCCGTCGCATCGGCGACACGACCACGCTGGCCGACCCGACGATCATGGCGACCATCTCGGAACTCATGTAGCAGGAACGACGCGAGCCGCGCCTCCCGTCCGATCGGACTGGAGGCGCGGCTCGCGTGACGTGCGCTGCTGACGGTCCGTCAGTCGGTGAGTTCCACCACCAGCTCGACCTCGACCGGCGCGTCCAGCGGGAGCACGGCGACGCCCACCGCGCTCCGCGCGTGGACGCCGGCGTCGCCGAACACGTCGCCGACGAGCGTCGATGCGCCGTTCGCGACACCCGGCTGCCCGGTGAAGGACGCGTCGGACGCGACGAACACCGTGACCTTGACGACCCGGGCGACCCGGTCGAGCGAACCGGCGACCGACTCGACGGCGGCGAGGGCGTTGAGTGCCGCCACCCGCGCCTGGGCCGTGGCGGTCTCGGCGTCGACCGTGCCGCCCACCTTGCCGGTGACCGGCAGCGAACCGTCCACGAACGGCAGCTGACCGGCCGTGTAGACGCACCGGCCGGTGACGACGGCGGGCACGTAGGCCGCGACGGGGGCCGCGACCGCCGGCAGGGTCAGCCCGAGCTCGGCGAGCCGGTCCGCGACGGTCATGCGTCGGCCTTCGGGCGCTTCAGGTAGGCGACGAGTCCGCCCTCGGGGCCGGTGACGACCTGGACGAGTTCCCACCCCTCGTCACCGAAGTTGTTGAGGATGGCGGTGGTGTTGTGGATGATCAACGGGGTCGTGAGGTATTCCCAGCGAGTCATGGAGATCCTTGCCAGCCTTTCAGTCGGCGGTGTCGTTTAGGCTGCATCCTATGTCTGCCCAGAAGACGTCTGCCTCGCGGACCAAGCCCGTCTCTGCAGTCGGCGCCTTCGTCGGTTTCGTCGGTTTCAGCGTGCTCGCCGGTCTGCTCGTCACGATCGGTGTCACCCCGGCCATCGCGGTCGCCGGTGTCACGACGACGTCGACGATCGGCGTGTTCGAGTCCCTGCCGGAGTACATCGAGATCGGTGACCTCCCGCAGCGCAACGAGCTGTACGCGTACCAGGGCGGCAAGAGCGTGCACTTCGCGACGGTCTACGACCAGAACCGTCAGGAGCTGAAGTTCGACCAGATCAGCGACCAGCTGAAGAACGCGGCGATCGACGGCGAGGACAAGCGCTTCTACGACCACGGCGGCGTCGACATGACCTCGCTCGTGCGCGCAGGCGTGGGCTCCCTCGCGGGCGGCCTCGGCGAGTCGGGCGGTGGGTCGACGCTGACCATGCAGCTCGTCCGCAACATCAAGATGAACCAGGCGCTCGAGCTCACCACTCCGGAAGAGCGTCTCAAGGCGTACAACGACGCTGTCGAGCAGACCATCCCCCGCAAGCTCGAGGAGATGAAGCTCGCCATCGGGCTCGCGAAGAAGTACACCCACAAGGAGATCCTCACCGGGTACCTCAACATCGCGTACTTCGGCGACCAGACCTACGGCGTGCAGGCCGCCGCGCAGCACTACTACAACAAGAGCGCGACCGACCTGACCCCGGCCGAGGCCGCCTCGATCCTCGCGATCGTGCAGTCGCCGAACACGCGCAACCTGTCGAACCCGAAGTACTACGACGCCAACGTCGCTCGCCGCAACGTCATCCTCAAGTCGATGTACGCGCAGAAGCACCTGACGAAGGCCGAGTACGACGAAGCCGTCAAGTCGAACCCGAAGGACTACGTCCACCTGACGCAGCCGTCCCAGGGCTGCAAGGCCTCGGTCGGCGACGGCTCGCAGTTCTTCTGCGACTACGCCGTGCAGGTCGTCAAGGAGATGTCGCAGCTCGGCGCCACGCAGAAGGAGCGCGACGCCGCCTGGCGCAACGGCGGCTACAAGATCCAGACGACGCTCGACATCGACGCCAACGCGCAGCAGAAGCAGGTGCTCAACACCTACGACAACAAGGCCGAGACGAACTTCAAGCTCGGCGCAGCGCTCGACTCGGTCGAGGTCGGCACGGGTCGCATCCTGACGATGGCGCAGAACAAGGACTACGACCAGTCGCTGCAGTCCCCGCCGACGTCGACGTCGATCAACTACAGCGTCGACAAGAAGTACGGCGGCGGCATCGGCTTCCAGGTCGGGTCGACCTACAAGCTCTTCACGCTGCTGCAGTGGCTCAAGGCCGGCCACGGCCTCAACGAGACCGTGAACGGGACGCCGCACAACACCGCCGTCTGGCAGCACTGTGGCGAACCGAGCTACACGAACTGGGCGCCGAAGAACGACTCCGCGGGTGAGAACGGCAACTACACCGTCGCCCGTGCGACCGCGCTGTCGGTGAACGCAGCGTTCGCCTCGATGGCCGCCAAGCTCGACCTCTGCGACATCAAGCAGACCGCGCAGGACCTCGGCGTGCACTCCGGTGACGACAAGACCGAGCTCAACTCGTACCCGTCCTCCATCCTCGGCACGAACAACATCGCGCCGCTGACGATGGCCGCCGCGTACGCCGGCGTCGCCAACAACGGCACCTTCTGCGAGCCCATCGCGATCGACAACGTCACCAACGCCGAGGGCAAGAGCCTCGGCGGCCAGCCGAAGGCCTGCAAGCAGGTCCTCGACCCCTCCGTCGCGCAGACCGCGGTCTACGCGATGAAGGGCACGATCTCCGGCGGTACCGCGGTCGGCGCCCAGACCTACGACGGCACCCAGCTGTTCGGCAAGACGGGCACCACCGACGACGCCGACCAGATCTGGCTCGTCGGGTCGAGCACCCGCGTCGCCACGGCCTACTGGCAGGGCAACACCGACGGTGGCAAGAACAACCTCCGTCACTACGGCAACGGTGTCAGCGGCACCTACGCGAGCGCCCGTGCGGACGTCTGGCGGCAGGCGCAGACCCCGATGAACGCGCTGTACCCGGCCGGTGCCTTCACGGACCCGTCGTCCTCGGCCCTGCGCGGCAACGCGAAGGCCGTCCCGGACGTGACCGGCAAGACCGCTGCCGAAGCGAAGGCCGCGATCGCCGGCGCCGGGTTCACCTACGTGGACGGCGGCGCGCAGCCGGGCTCCGCAAAGGCCGGCACCGTCTCGTCGACCTCGCCGTCGGCCAACTCGCTGCTCTCGAGCGGTTCGAGCGTCACCGTCTACACCTCCGACGGCTCGCAGATCGTCATGCCCGCGATCGCCGGAGCAACGCTGGACACGGCGCGATCGAAGCTCAACGAGCTCGGGTTCTCGAACGTGAGCATCTCCGACTCGTACGTCAAGGGCGGCGCCGGCAAGACGTGCCGTGTGGCCTCGGTCGACCCGGGCGTGCACGCCGCGGCGAGCAAGGACTCCGCGGTGACGCTGACCCTCTACGGCGACAAGAACGGCAAGGCGCCCAAGGACTGCAAGTGAGTCGCGGTCGCGCTGCGCTGGGGGTCATCGCAGCGGGCGCGGCCGTCGGTGCCGCGTCGGCGGCCTGGGGCACGCTCGTCGAGCGACGTCGGTTCGGCATCCGGTGGGAGACCATCCCGGTGCTCCCGCCGGGGTCGCGCGACGTCACGGTGCTGCACCTGTCCGACATCCACATGGCGCCGTGGCAGGCCGACAAGCAGCAGTGGCTGCGTGACCTGAGCCTCGTCGAGCCCGACTTCATCGTCAACACCGGCGACAACCTCGGGCACCCCACGGCCAACGCTGCGGTGGGGTACGCGCTCGAGCCGTTCCGCGGCGTCCCCGGGGCGTTCGCGTACGGGTCGAACGACTTCTACGGGCCGACGCCGCGCAACCCGCTCAAGTACTTCGGCGGCCCGAGCACCCACAAGCACGGCACCCGCCCGGTCGAGCTCGACATCGACCGGCAGACGGCGTTCTTCGAGTCCCTCGGCTGGCTGGACGTGAACGACCAGGCACACGCCATCGAACTCCGCGGATCGCGGTTCGAGCTGTTCGGGACGTCGGACGCCCACCGCGACTGGGACCGGCTCGACCTGCTGCCGACCAACGTCGACGAGATGCGCGGCGACGTGCCCTGGTCGGAGGACGAGGACGGCCCCTCCCCCGTCGCCCTCGGCATCACCCACGCGCCGTACCGCCGGGTGCTCGACGCCTTCGTCACCCAGGGCGCCGACGTCATCTTCGCCGGGCACACCCACGGCGGCCAGGTCCAGGTCCCCGGCGTGGGTGCCCTCGTCACGAACTGCGACCTACCGCGTCGGTACGTCAGCGGGCTGCACAAGTGGCAGCACCGTGGGCACTGGTCGTGGCTCGAGGTCTCTGCGGGCCTCGGCACGTCGATCTACGCGCCGGTCCGCTTCGCCTGCCGACCCGAGGCCGTCGTGGTCACCCTGACGGCCCGCACGGACTGAACACGACGCGCCCGGGAGTTCGCCGGATGGTCACGACCACCCCCGATCATCGGATAGACTTCTGGGGTTGCTCCGGTACGGAGTGACCACACCGCGGGGTGTGGCGCAGCTTGGTAGCGCGCCTCGTTCGGGACGAGGAGGTCGCAGGTTCAAATCCTGTCACCCCGACACTGTGTTGAGACAGTACGAAGAAGGCCCTGGTTCTCCGGAACCAGGGCCTTCTGCTTTGCGTGGGGTGTCGGCCGGGGGCGCTCGCGCGTTCGTGAGCAGAAATGGTCGGGTGGCGTGCGGCGACCCGACCTTTTCTGCTCACGAAGTGGCCGCGGGCGAGTAGCCGCGGGCGCGTCAGACCGACGCGCTCTCCCCCGCAGCCACGAGCCGCCCCTCCGCGTGCAGCCCCGCCACCACGTCGAGCGCCTGGTGCCGGTACCGCGCCTGGGCCGCGCCAGGAGCGACGATCACGCCGTTCGCCCCGGTCGACGCCACGAGGGCGTTGATCTTCGCCGCGACCTCGTCCGCGGTGCCGTACGCCTGACGCTCGGTCCGTGCCTGAATGAACCGCCGCTCGAGGTCACTGAACTCGTACGCGCGGGCCTCCTCCATGGACACCGGCTCGGGCTTCGCGCCCTGCCGCATCCGGATGAACGAGATCATGCCCGGGGCACTCTGCTCGTCGATCACGGCGGGGTCCTCGTCGGTGACGACCTGCACGCCGATCAGCGCGTTCGGGGTCTGCCGGAAGCGCGACGGCCGGAAGGAGTCACGGTAGAGCGCGAGCGCGGCCTCGGTGTTGTCCGACGCGAAGTGGTGCGCGAAGGCGAACGAGACGCCGAGGGCACCGGCGACCTGCGCGCTGTACCCGGAGGACCCGAGCAGCCAGAACTCCGGCACGTCGCCGTAGCCCGGCACCGCTTGGATCCTGGCGAGGGGGTTCGCGGGGTCCATCCCGGTGAAGAAGCCGATCAGGTCGGCCAGCCGGTCGGGGAAGTCGTCGACGTCGAGCCGGTCGGTGCGGCGCAGCGCCATCGCGGTCGCGCCGTCGGTGCCCGGGGCACGCCCGAGGCCGAGGTCGACCCGGTCGCCGTAGAGCGCGCGGAGCGTGCCGAACTGCTCGGCGATGACGAGCGGCGCGTGGTTCGGCAGCATGACACCGCCGGAACCGATCCGGATGGTGGACGTCGCGGCACCCACGGCGCTGAGCAGCACCGCCGGCGCGGAGGACGTGATCCCCGGCATGCCGTGGTGCTCGGCGACCCAGAAGCGCTCGTAGCCGAGCTTCTCGGCGTGCACCGCCATGTCGATGGAGCCCTGCAGGGCTTCGGTGTTGGACTGGCCGTACTCGCGGGTCGCCAGGTCGAGGACGGACAGGTGCACGGATGCGTCGCTCATGCAGTCGCCAACGCCACCCGGCCGACGTGCATTCCGCACCGCGTGCGGGCCTGGAGGCGCGGGTCGGCGCCGACCCGCGCCTCCAGTCCGGCAGACGGTCGCGTCTGCACGAGGCGGGCCGGCGGCCCCGTCAGTCGCCGTCGAGGCGTCCGCCGGACTCCGTGAGGTAGCAGTTGGCGCACAGCGACTCGTAGGTGACGTCGACGCCGTCGATCGCGACCTGCGATCCGTCGAAGACGAACCGTCCGTCGACCTTGCGGGCGTTGAAGACCGCCTTGCGGCCGCAGCGGCAGATCGTCTTGAGTTCCTCGAGCGAGTGCGCGACCTCGAGCAGGCGGGCGCTGCCGGGGAACGCCTCGGTGCGGAAGTCCGTCCGGATGCCGTACGTGATGACCGGCACCTCGTCGAGGACGGCGATGCGCAGCAGGTCGTCGACCTGGCGGGGCGTGAGGAACTGCGCCTCGTCGACGAGCACGCAGCTGA
This sequence comes from Curtobacterium sp. GD1, assembly GCF_020882855.1. Taxonomy (NCBI): domain Bacteria; kingdom Bacillati; phylum Actinomycetota; class Actinomycetes; order Micrococcales; family Microbacteriaceae; genus Curtobacterium; species Curtobacterium sp. GD1. The sequence continues at coordinate 67,259 of NZ_JAFEVQ010000019.1, forward strand.
CCGGCCGGACCACGCCGTCGAGCCGGTCCGACTCGGGATCGGTGGCACCGGCCTCGGTGACCGCCGCACGGACGTCGGCGTCGGGCGTGAACACGATGTCGACGGTGCGGGTCACCCCGAGGCGCGAGACGATCTCACGGTCGCCCTTGGTGTCGACCGACGGCTTCGCGAGGAGCACCCGGTGACCGCGTTCCTCGTAGTTGTAGGCCGCCTGCAGGAGCCCGGTGCTCTTGCCGCTGTTCATGGCGCCGTAGCGGAAGTAGAGCTTCGCCACTACGCGAGGAACCCGTCCTCGGCCGCACGACGGATGAGGTCGGACTTCTTGGACGCGGGCCGGCCGACCTTGCTGTACTTCTCGCGCACGCGGCGCAGGTAGGTCTTCGCGGTCTCGTACTGCACGTTCATCTGCGCGGCGACCTCGTTCGTCGAGTAGCCCGACACGTACAGGCGCAGCGCTTCCTCTTCGCCGTGGCTGAGCTTCGGTCGCTGGTGCGCGTTCGCCCCGGTCGGCAGCGGCCGCCAGTCGCGCTGCGGCGGGGTGTCCCGCGCGACGCCCATGATCTCGCGCGCGACGTCCATGACCTCGCGCATGGGGAGCGACTTCGACAGGAAGGCGGCGGCGCCGGCGGCGAGTGCACGGTCGCGGGACTCTCGGCTGTCGACGCTCGACAGGACGATGACCTTGGCCCCGGCGGCACGGCAGGTGCGCACGCGGGCCTCGATCGAGACGGGTTCCTTGAGCTGGAAGTCGAGGAACACCAGGTCGGTCGGGAAGTTCTCGCTGTGCACCATCTCGAGCCACGTGTGGGCCGTCAGCGCGAGGTCGAAGTCGAACGCGTTCACCGCGATCCAGCTCGACAGGCTGTCCAACAGCACCTCGTGGTCGTCGAGGATCGCCAGCCGCACGCGTCGTGTCCCCGGGTTCGGGACGGCGGGCGCACCATCCGTGATCCGGCTCGGGTCAGTGCTGGTCATACGAGAACCTTAGTGCGAGGGCGGAGGGTCGGACCGCGACGTCCAGATCGGGGAACGTCACGCGGAGGACCGCGAAGTAGGGGTCGAAGGTGCGGTGGATGCCGACGTCGGAATCGGCGACGGCGAGGTCGATCGCGACGGTCACGCCGCGGCCGGTCGCGGGCGGCTGCGCGGTGCCGGTGGTCCGCTCGTCGCCGCCTGCGCCTCCGTCCGAGTCGCCGATCGCCCCGTCGTCCGTCCCCGTCCGTCGGATCGTGGCGCGGAACCCGGCGGGGTCGACCGTGGAGGCACGCAGTGCGGCCCGCAGGAACGTCCGGACCACCGTGCGCTGGTCGGCGTCGAGGGTGGCGATGAGCCCGTCGGGGTCGTCGACGACGGCGTCGGTGCCACCGTCGGTGCGGACGGCCTGCTCGAACCAGGTCCGGTCGGCGTCGGCCACCATCGAGCGCCGGATGCCGTCGGCGATCGACCGGGCCCGGGCGCGGTCGGCGTCGGTGATGACCTCGCGCGTGCGGAGCTCGGCGAAGAAGGGTGCGACGTCGCGGGCGAGGATCGTCGAGCGGTCCTGCTGCACGCTGGCGTCGATGCCGTCGCGCTCCGCACGCTCGACCGAGTACGACCCGGCACGGATCTGCACGCGCTCGGCGAGCCCGGCGAACGTCCACGCGAACACCGCCGAGGCCGCGGTGAGCACGAGCGTCGGCGCTGCCGCCAGGAACGCCGCGACCCCGATCGGGACGTGGTGCGGGAACGCCCACGCCACGATGCCCCACGAGACCCCGGTGACGACCGCGAGCAGCAGGCCGCCCAGGGCCAGGTCCGTCCAGGGTCGGTACGGCGCCGTCATGACGATGCCGGTCGCGGCGAGCAGGGACATGAAGTCGTTCAGTGCGCTGCGGTCCGGGCCCCACTGGGCGGCGACGCTCGTGATCGTCGCCGCGGCGAGGAGCAGCACGTGCACCACGAAGGCCCAGCGCGGGAACGGTGCGCGGAACGGACTCGACGCGACGAACACGACCGCTCCGGAGGCCGCGACGAGCAGCACGGTGAGGGCGCTCAGGGTGGGGCTGCCGACGACGTCCCGGTCGAAGACGGACACGAACAGCGCCCACAGCACGCCGCAGGCGCCGAGCACGATCGCCAGCGGGCGGGACCCCATCGCGCCGAGCGGGTCGTACTGCTGCGCGGTGCGGCCGGCGTCGCGGGCGGGACCGGGGCGCGTCACCGACCGACCTCGGACCCGGCGTTCGGCACCGGGGTCGTCCCGGTGACCGCACCGTACGGCACGGACATCATGACGCTCGTCCCCGAGCCCGGTGACGACCACACCTGCACGTCGCCGCCGACCCGGCCGATCCGCTCCCGCACGGATCCGCGCAGGCCCATCCGGTCGGGGCTCGTCGTGGACTCGTCGAAACCGCGCCCGTCGTCGACCACCATGACCGTGCACGCCACCCCGTCGTCGAACACGCTCACCTCGGCCGCGTCGGTGCCCGCGTGCTTCCGGACGTTCGCCAGGCACTGGCCGACGGCACGGAGGATCGCCGTCATCGCCGCCTGGTCCAACCGGACGAGGGCCGCGGGGTCACCGGTGACGGTCACCGTGAGTCCGAGCGCCCGGTGGTCGTCGACCATCTGCTCGAACGCGCGCACCGCGGCACCGGGTTCGGCGCGGGCCGGGCGGGCCCCCGGCGCGAGCCACTCCTTGCCCGTGAGCATCGCGACGTCCGCCTCGACCGTGCGGGCGAGCTGCGGGTCCATCGGGCCGTCGGGCGCGAGGGCGATCGCACCGAGGTGGTTGAGGACCGTGTCGTGCAGGATGGCCGCCGCCTCGGCCTCGACCCCGGCGCGGTACGCGGAGACGTGCTCCTCGCGCGCAGAACGGAGCAGCTCGGGCTGCACACGCTCGGAGCGGGCGGTGTTGCGGCTCGTGATGAGCACGAGGGCGATGACGAACGCGAGCGTCACCCACGCGAGCACGAGGGGGTGCGTGGGACCGCCCGCCTGCGCGATCGCGATCGACGTCGCGACCCGACCGACCAGGAACCCGGCGATCGACCACAGTGCCACCCGCCCAGCGACCGCGCCGGCACCGCCCACCAGCACGAGCGGGATGATCGACAGGGAGAGCAGGTACGAGGCGACCCACCCGGCGGGGACCTCGCGTTGCACGACCACGGCGAACCACCACGCGCACACCCCGCCGACGACGAGGAACGCGACGGCCGACCGCCACGTGCCGAACTGCACGTGGACGGCGATCATGCCGAGCATCGGGACCAGCGCCAGCACGGCACCGATCACCCGGACGTCCGGTTCGGCCAGGCGGTAGAGCACCAGGGCGATCGCGGCGGCGGCGAGCGAACCGATCGCCGCGGCGTGGAAGGCCCGCACGGTCGACCACGCGTTCACTCGCGGAGCGAGGTGCGTGGGGATGCCGAGCACGGGTGGGGGTCCTTCCGGACGTGGGGGAACGCCGCCCACGATCCAACCACGGTTGGTGCGACCGTGTACCCCGATTGTCGGAGTGATCGGCGACCCGCTCGATGATACCGGCACGCGGGTGTTCCCGGTGTCCCCCGAACGCGGACCGACGCCCTCGTGCCCGAAGCCCGTCAGAAGAGCGTCGGCACGACCGGTGCAGCGCGTGGGACCAGGCGCTGGTCGAACCCCGGGTCGGCGCGCTTGAGCGGCGAGGACGTCGGACGGGACTGCTCCTCGAACGGCGACGGTCCGGAGATCGCTCCCGCCGGCGTCGCGGGCGCTGCCCCCGGCTCGCTCAGCCGGTTCGAGAACCCCATCGAGCCGGTCGCCGGATCGACATGTCCGAGCCCCATGCCGTGCGCGCGCAGGATCGGACGGACCCGCTCGGACAACCAGCGCCGGTAGTCCTTCGGCGCGAAGGTGTTGTCGAGGTACATCGACCGGTACCGCTCGACGAGGTCCGGCCGGGTGCGCTGGAGCCACGCGAACCACCAGGGCTTCACGCCGGGACGCAGGTGGAGTGCGGAGTACATGACGCTCGATGCCCCGGCCGCCGCGGCTCGCCCGACGGCGTCGTCGAGGTGAGCCCGGGTGTCGGTGATGTACGGCAGGACGGGCATGAGGAACACGGAACACGTCAGGCCCGCGTCACGGATGGCCCGGACCGTCGCCAGGCGCGCCGCCGTCGTCGGGGTGCCTGGCTCGACCTGCTGCTGGAGTTCGTCGTCGTAGACCGCGATCGACATCGCCAGGTCGACCGGCACCGACCGCGCGGCCTCGACCAGCAACGGGATGTCGCGGCGCAGCAGGGTGCCCTTCGTCAGGATGCTGAACGGCGTGCCCGAGTCGGCCAGGGCACGGATCACACCGGGCATCAGCCGGTACTTGCCCTCGGCCCGCTGGTACGGGTCGGTGTTCGTGCCGAGCGCGACCGGGTGGCGGTCCCAGCTCGGCTTCGTGAGCTCGCGGTGCAGGACGTCGGCCACGTTGGTCTTCACGACGATCTGCTGGTCGAAGTCCGCTCCCCCGTCGAACTCGAGGTAGGTGTGCGTCGGGCGGGCGAAGCAGTACACGCACGCGTGGCTGCAGCCCCGGTACGGGTTGATCGTCCACCCGTACGTCCCACTGCCGTCCGCGCTCGGGACGCGGTTCAGCGCGCTCTTGGCCAGGACCTCGTGGAAGGTGACACCCGCGAACTCCGGCGTCGTCACGCTCCGGACGAACCCGCTGTTCGACTCGAGCCCGGGGAGCGCATCGCTCCGCGAGGCATCGATCGCCTGCCCACTCCACCGCATGCAGTCATTCGAACACACGTTCGAATGACATGCAAGCGGGGTCGGCTCAGTGGTGGAGTCCGAGCACCTTCGCCGTGCGCTCGAGCGTCGCGTCGGCGAGCTCCGCGTCGGACCCGAGGTCCTGCCCGTAGGTGGGCACCATCACGCGGACCGCGGCTTCCCAGCGGTCCCAGCGGTCCGGGAAGCACTTCCGGAGCAGGCCGAGCATGATCGGCACCGCGGTGGACGCCCCCGGGCTCGCACCGAGCAGGCCGGCGATCGAGCCGTCGGCCGAGGTGATGACCTCGGTGCCGAACTGCAGGACGCCGCCCTTGTCCTTGTCGGGCTTGATGACCTGCACGCGCTGTCCGGCAGTGATGCGGTGCCAGTTGCCCGGCTCGGCGCTCGGCATGAAGTCGCGCAGGGCGTCGAACTTCGTCTGCTTCGAGGCGAGGAGCTGCCCGATCAGGTAGCGCACCAGGTCGAAGTTGGAGAACGCGACGCTCAGCATCGGCCGGAGGTTGTGCGGCCGGATCGACTTCACCAGGTCGAAGAGCGAGCCCTGCTTGAGGAACTTCGGGCTGAAGCCCGCGTACGGCCCGAACATGAGCGAGGCGTTGCCGTCGACGATCCGGGTGTCGAGGTGCGGGACGGACATCGGCGGTGCACCGACGCTGGCCTTGCCGTAGACCTTCGCCGAGTGCTTCTGCACGACCTCGGGGTCGTCGGTGCGGAGGAACTCGCCGGAGACCGGGAACCCGCCGTACCCGCGGATCTCCGGGATGCCGGACTTCTGCAGCAGGTGGAGGGCACCGCCCCCGGCACCGACGAAGACGAACTTCGCCGCGATGCGCTGGGTCGACCGACCGATCTCGTTGCGGACGTCGAGCACCCAGCCTTCGCTGACGGTCGAACGCGTGAGCTTCGTGACCTGGTGCGACGGCTCGAACTCGACACCGTCGATCTCGAGCTGGTCGAAGAGCTGCCGGGTGAGCGACCCGAAGTCCACGTCTGACCCGGCGGCGGAGTAGGTCGCCGCGATCGGCTGGTCCTTCTTCCGACCCGGGATGAGCGCGGGCGCCCACTTCCGGATCTGCTGCGGGTCGTCGGAGAACTCGAGCCCGGCGAAGAGCGGGTGGTCCTGCATCGCCTCGTACCGCTTGCGCATGTACTCGACGTTGTCGGCACCCCACACGAACGAGATGTGCGGCGTGGGGTTGATGAAGTTCGACGGTTCCGGCAGGTCACCGGTCTCGACGAGGTGGGCCCAGAACTGGCGCGAGACCTGGAACTGCTCGTTGACGGTCACGGCCTTGCTGATGTCGACACGGCCGTCCGACAGTTCCGGCGTGTAGTTCAGCTCACAGAGCGCGGAGTGGCCCGTCCCGGCGTTGTTCCACGGGTTCGAGCTCTCCTGCGCGACGGTACCGAGGCGCTCGTAGACGCGGATCTTCCAGGTGGGTTCGAGCCGGTGGATGATGGCGCCGAGGGTGGCGCTCATGATCCCTCCCCCGACCAGGACGACGTCGATGGGGTCCACCTGCTTCACTGCCACCCGACAATGCTAGCGGCGTCGGCTGACAAGCCGGGCCGGGAACGCCAGGAGGCGCGGTGCCAGCCGACACCGCGCCTCCTGGATCGCACAGGGTTACGCAGCGACCGTCCGGCGCGCGACGATCGCCTCGGCGATCTGCACCGCGTTCAGCGCGGCGCCCTTGCGGAGGTTGTCGTTGCTGACGAAGAGCGCGAGGCCGTGTCCCTCGGGTGCGGACTGGTCCGCACGGATCCGGCCGACGAAGGACGGGTCCTGCCCGGCGGCCTGCAGCGGCGTCGGGACGTCGGCGAGCTCGACCCCGGGTGCGTCGGCGAGGATCTCGGTCGCACGCTCGGGCGACAGCGGACGCGCGAACTCGGCGTTGACCGAGATGGAGTGGCCCGTGAAGACGGGCACGCGGACGCAGGTCCCGGCGACGAGCAGGTCGGGCAGCTCGAGGATCTTGCGGCTCTCGTTGCGGAGCTTCTTCTCCTCGTCGGTCTCGCCCAGCCCGTCGTCGACGATGCTGCCCGCGAGCGGGATGACGTCGAACGCGATCGGGCGGACGTACTTGACCGGGTCGGGGAACGTCACGGCGGAGCCGTCGTGCGTGAGGGCCGCGGTGTCCTGCTCGAGCGCTGCCCGCGCCTGGCCGAGCAGTTCCTCGACGCCGGCGAGCCCGGAACCCGAGACCGCCTGGTAGGTGGTGGCGACGAGACGACGGAGGCCGGCCTCGGTGTCGAGCACCTTGAGGACCGGCATGATCGCCATCGTCGTGCAGTTCGGGTTCGCGATGATGCCCTTCGGCGCATCGTCGATGGCGTGCGGGTTCACCTCGCTCACGACGAGCGGGACGTCCGGGTCCATGCGCCAGGCGCTGGAGTTGTCGACGACGAGGGCGCCCGCGGCGGCGAACTTGGGCGCGAGTGCCCGCGAGGCGGTGGCGCCGGCCGAGAACAGCGCGATGTCGATGCCCGACGGGTCGGCGGTCTCGGAGTCCTCGACGACGATCTGCTCGCCGCGGAACGGCAGCGTGGTGCCGGCGGACCGGGCGCTCGCGAAGAACCGGACGTGGTCGGCCGGGAACGCGCGTTCCTCGAGCAGGCGGCGCATCACGGCGCCGACCTGGCCGGTGGCGCCGACGACGGCGACGGTGAGGGTGCTCATGCGGTGCTCCTGACGGGTCAGCGGCCGGTGCCGGCGTAGACGACGGCCTCGGAGTCGGCGTCGAGGCCGAACGCGTTGTGCACCACGCGCATGGCCTCGTTGAGGGTGTCGGCACGGGTGACGACCGAGATGCGGATCTCCGAGGTGGAGATCATCTCGATGTTGATCGACGCCTCGTGCAGGGCGCGGAAGAGCGCCGCCGAGACGCCCGCGTTCGTGCGCATGCCGGCGCCGACCAGGGCGAGCTTGCCGATCTGGTCGTCGTACTGGATGCCCTCGTAGCCGATGTCGGCCTTCGCGACCTCGAGCGCGGTCAGGACGCCCTGGCCCTGGTCCTTCGGCAGCGTGAACGAGATGTCGGTCCGCCCGGTGACGGCCTCGGACACGTTCTGCACGATCATGTCGATGTTCGCACCGGCGCGGGCGACGATCGTGAAGATCTCCGCCGCCTTGCCCGGGGTGTCGGGCACGCCGACGACGGTGATCTTGCCCTCGGAGAGGTCTCCGGCGATGCCGGTGATGATCGGTTCTTCCACGGTTTCCCCCTCTGCAGGGTTGTAGACGATGGTTCCCTCGGCGTTGCTGAAGGAGGAGCGGACGTGCAGGGTGACGCCGTGCCGACGGGCGTACTCGACGGCACGGATGTAGAGGACCTTCGCACCGGATGCTGCGAGTTCGAGCATCTCCTCGCTGGTGATGCGGTCGACCTTCTTGGCCTTCGGCACCACGCGCGGGTCGGCGGTGAAGATGCCGTCCACGTCGGTGTAGATCTCGCAGATGTCGGCGTCGAGCGCCGCGGCGAGGGCGACGGCCGTCGTGTCCGAACCGCCGCGGCCGAGCGTGGTGATCTCGCCGGTCGTGCGGTTGAAGCCCTGGAACCCGGCGACGATCGCGACGTGCCCGGCGTCGAGTGCCTCGCGCACGCGCTTCGGGGTGACGTCGACGATGCGGGCCTTGCCGTGCTGGGCGTCGGTGAGCATGCCGGCCTGGCTGCCCGTGTACGACGACGCCTCGACCCCGAGGCTCTTGATCGCCATCGCCAGGAGCGCCATCGAGATGCGCTCCCCCGCGGTGAGGAGCATGTCGAGTTCACGTCCGGCGGGGATCGGCGTCACGGAGTGCGCGAGGTCGACGAGCTCGTCGGTGGTGTCGCCCATCGCCGAGACGGCCACGACGACGTCGTTGCCGGCCTTCTTCGTCTGGACGATCCGCTTCGCCACGCGCTTGATGCTCTCGGCGTCCGCGACGGACGATCCACCGAACTTCTGCACGATCAAGGCCACTGGTTGGTACTCCCGGGGACGACGGTTCCGCGACTGTCACGCGGTCTCATGATGGTAGTCGGTGTTTCGAGGATGTTGCGTCAGAGCCGGTGCAGACGCAAGGATCCTGCGCGCTGCTCGGCTCCGGCAGGTCAGCCGCCGACGACCCGACGGCCCTCGAACGCGCGGCCGAGCGTGACCTCGTCGGCGTACTCGAGGTCACCGCCGACGGGCAGCCCGGACGCCAGGCGGGTCGTGCGGATGCCCATCGGGACGAGCAGTCGGCTGAGGTACGTCGCCGTGGCCTCGCCCTCGAGGTTGGGGTCGGTGGCGATGATGACCTCGTCCACCGTGCCGTCCGCCAGTCGCGTCATGAGCTGCTGGATGCGCAGGTCGTCCGGGCCGATGCCGTCGATCGGGCTGATCGCGCCGCCGAGCACGTGGTACAGCCCGCGGAACTCGCGCGTCCGTTCGATCGCGGCGACGTCCTTCGCCTCTTCGACGACGCAGATGACCGCCGGCGACCGACGCGGGTCACGGCAGATGCTGCACTGCACGTTCTCGGTGACGTTGCCGCAGATCTCGCAGAAGCGGACCCGCTCCTTGACGTCCGCCAGGAGCTCGGACAGCCGGGTGGGGTCGAACGACTCGGTCTGGAGGATGTGGAACGCGATGCGCTGCGCCGACTTCGGTCCGATGCCGGGGAGGCGACCGAACTCGTCGATGAGGTCCTGCACGATGCCGTCGTACATCAGGCGCCTTCCTCGTGGAGGGAGGTCTCCTCGATGAACTGGGCGTTCAGGATCTCACGGACGACGGCCTCGCCGTAGCGGCCCGCGACGGGGGTCCGGCGGACCTGCGGTGCGGGTGCGGCGGGGCGCTGGGCCGGTGCCGGGCGCTGCTGGCCCGGCGCGGGGGCGGCGGGCTGCTGCGGTGCGGCGGTCTGCTGCGCGTCGGGGTAGGGGTCGCCGTCGCCGTACGGGTCGTCGTCGAGCGGGTAGTCGTCGACGGGGACGTCCGGGCTGCCGCCCGGTGCGGCGGCCGGACCGCCGGACGGTGCGGTGGTCGGACCGGTGGACGGCTCGGCGCCCGGGCCGCGGTCGGCGTCGGTGTCCGGACTGCCGGGAGGCGCGGCCTGCGTCGACGGGGTCGCCTGCGGTGCGGGGGCGCCCAGCGAGGACGCGGGGCGCAGCTGTGCCGCGAGGGCCGCGTCCACCGTCGGGTCGGACGTGGTCGGGACGGGAGCGACGGGCTCACCGGTGTCGGTGGTGCCGAACGGGGCCGACCACGAGCGCTCGGCCCCGGCGGTGGGATCCGCGGCGGGGATCGTGGCGACGGCCCACTCGGTGACCGGGGCGCCGGTGGGCTCCGGGGC